>JAGUZZ010000222.1:0-6073 GCA_020060525.1 bacterium
TACGCGATCCTGAACGCCGGGACGGCGACCGCCTGCACGTACGACACCCTGACGATCATCGCGTGGGTCGAAGGCGCGTATGACACCTGCGTTCAGGTCGTCCACGTCGTCGAGCCCGAGCCGGTGCCGCTCATGACGCCGGTCGTCGCCGCGATCCTCATCGCCGCGCTCGTCGTCGTCGCCGCGATCTTCATGCGGCGCCGCATGAAGAGCAAATCGTAACGGGTCGCGGACCGATTTCATCGAAACGCAGGCGCGGGGACGCGGCTCCCCGCGCCTGCATTTTCCGTCGCAGGGGCTTCCATGAGCCGAGTCGCCTTGATCGGCAGGATGCATCGCGATCTCGAGCCGGCGCTCCTCGATCGCATAGGCGAGGCGCGCGGGTCGGATCGAACCCGCCCCCTGACGATTCTCACCGGATCGAATCTTCTCGCCGTCCGTCTCGGCCGCGCCGTCGCGCTCCGGCTCGGCGGTCTCTTCAACGTGAGGTTCATGACCTTCGCCGACCTCGCGCGCGCTCTCGCGGCGGGCGCTCCCGGGGCCCCGCGCGCTCTCGTCCCGCCCTTCGCCGACCGGGCGATCGTCGACGAGCTTCTCGCCGGGCCGGATATCCCCGCCGTATTCGGAGAGACGGCCGGACTGAAAGGGTTCGGGGACGCGCTTCTCGCGACGTTCGCCGATCTCTCCGAGGCGGGCTGCACGGCGGCGCGCGCCGGCCTGCTTCTCGAGGGGAGCGGCCCGGCCGGGAGCCTCGGAGAAAAGGCCCGAGGCGCCCTCGCGCTCTTCTCGCGATACCGCGAGCGGGTGGAGGATCTCGGCGGCGATATCCATTCGATATTCGAGGACGCGCTTCGCGGAGACGTTCCCGAATCGTTCGGCTCGACGATCTACGCCTACGGCTTCTACGACCTGAACGAGATGCAGCGGCTCCTGCTCGAACGCGCGGCCTCGCGGATCGATCTCGAGATCTTCGTGCCGTGGGACGGCGGGGAGGAGTACCGGTTCGCCGGTCGCCTGCGCGAGCGTCTCGAGAGGGACGGATACGAGGTTCGGAACGCGTGCGGCGGGGACGAAAGCGCGCCCGCGCCCGAGCCCGTTTGTCTCGATCTCCCCGGAGAGGAGGAAGAGGTCCGCGAGATCGCGCGGCGGATCCTCACGCTCGCGCGCGACGGGGACGTTCCTTTCGACGACGTCGCCGTCGTTCTTCCCTCCCCGCGGGACTACGCGGATCTCCTCTCCGAGGCGTTCGACGAGGCGGGGATACCGTATGCGCTCGGCTCCAGGCCGCTCGCGTCCGCGAGCCCGGCCGCGAGGGGCTTACGCGACCTGATACGGCTCCTCGATCGCGGCCTCGATCGGCGCGAGCTCGTCGAATTCCTCGTCTCGGCGCCGCTTCGGACGGTCGACGCCGAGGACGACGCGGCGGATCATCTCGCCCTGTGGGTGCGCCGGAGCGCCGAGGCCGGGCTCACGGGCGAGCGCGGATGGATCGACGAGAACGACGCCCTCGCCTCCCGCGTCGCGACCGCCGTCGAGAGGGAGGGGATACACCCGAGCTCGCCGGCCGCCGTCCGGCACGCGGGCGCGCTGCTCTCCGCGATCGACGGGGCGCGGGGCTCGATGCGGACGGTATCCTCCTGGACCGGTTTCTCGAGCCGCCTCTCCTCGCTCGCCCGCGAGCTCTTCGCCCCGTCCGACGACGTCGAGAACGTCTGCGGGCTCGTCGAATCGCTCGGGCGGCTCGACGAGCTCGGGGCAGCCGCGACGCCGAGGCGGTTTTTCCGGGTCGCCGCCGCCGCCCTCGACGAGGCAGTCGCAGCGCACGGCCGATTCGGCGTCGGCGCCGTCAGCGTGCTCTCGCTCCGCGAGGCTCGCGGGCTCTCGTTCGGGACGGTCTTCATGCCCGGCCTCGCCGAGCGTCTCTTCCCCGGCCCGGCGAGGCAGGATCCGTTTCTCGACGACGCCGATCGCGCGGCGATCGGACGCGCGTCCGGCGGCGCGGTCGCGCTCTCCCGAAAAGGGGAGCGTCTCGCGGAGGACGCGCTTCTCTTCGCCATGGCGCTCGAATCGGCCCGGGACGAATGCGTGCTGACCGTTCCCCGCTTCGAGCAGGGCACGGGAAAGGAGCGGGCGCCGTCGTTCGTTCTCCGATACGCCGGAATCGGCGCGGGGAACGGCGCGGCGCCGCGGCGCGGGATGATACGCCTCGGACGGGGGGGCGCCGGGCGGCGCGGTCTCGAGCTTCTCAGTCTCGACGAGTTCGATTTCGAATCGGCGCTCGCATCGCGCGACGGGGCCGGCGCGCCCCCGTCGAATCGGTTCTTTCTGCGCGGATCGCGCCTCGTGCGCGCCCGGTGGGGCTCGCGCGAGTTCACCGCCTACGACGGCGTCCTCTCTTCGCGGCGCGCGCGCGCCGCGCTCCGCCGCGCGATAGAGGAGAAGGGTCACGTCTTCTCCCCGACGTCGCTCGAGCGGTGGGCCGGCTGCCCCTTCGCGTACTTCGTCGCGGACATCCTCGGCGTCGAGGCGCTCGAGGAGCCCGAGAGGATCGTCTCCGCGACCCCGGCTCAGCGGGGGACGCTCGTTCACCGCATCCTCGCCGGCCTCTTCGGCCGGCTCGCCGCGGCCGGCCTCCTTCCGCTGAAGAACGCGCCGGCGGAGCGGATCCTCGCCGCGGCCGACGAGGTCGCGGGCAGGATGCTCGAGGAGTTCCCCGAAACGGAGCCGGTCGGGCTCCCCGTCTTCTGGGAGATGGAGAAGCGCGTCGTGGCGGAGTCGATACGTTTCTTCCTCGAGGAGGAGCGCCTCGATCCCGGCGATTACGTGCCGGTTCATTTCGAGCGTTCGTTCGGACGGGGGCGCGACCGCGCCTCCGTCGGGCATGACCGGGGCGACCGGATCGTCTGCTTCCGCGGCCGGATCGACCGGATCGACGTCGCGCCGGACGGCCGC
Source organism: bacterium (assembly GCA_020060525.1). Taxonomy (GTDB): domain Bacteria; phylum Krumholzibacteriota; class Krumholzibacteriia; order Krumholzibacteriales; family Krumholzibacteriaceae; genus SSS58A. The sequence goes on from JAGUZZ010000222.1 coordinate 2,953, forward strand.
TTCCGCGTCGTCGATTACAAAACGGGGCGTCTCGCGGGACGGGATCAAGACCTCGGCGGCGGCACGGCCCTCCAGCTTCCCGTGTATCTCCTCGCCGCGTCGCGGCTCCTCGGCGCGCCGGTCGAGGCGGGGGAAGCGCTCTACCGGCGCGTCGGCGCGGGAGGCAGGCGCGCGGTGCGTTTCGCCGGGGATCGCTGGAGCGAGAGCGGCGAGGAGTTCGCGCGCGTCGTCGAGACGACGACGCGCGGCATCGAGGAAGGGCTGTTCTTCGCGCCCGCCGGAGACGAGACCTGCCGGTACTGCGATTTCAAGATAGCCTGCACCGCCGGTTCGGCGCGCCTTTTCGAGAGAAAGGCTCCGCACGACGACCGGGCTCGCGCCTACCTCGAGATGCGGGGCGCCGGGGAGGAGTCATGAACGTCCGCGGCGGAGAGCCGGTCGACCGCGTCTCGCGCGAGCGCGCCGCGAGGGATCTCGACCGCTCGTTCTGCGTCGAGGCCGGAGCCGGCACGGGGAAAACGAGCCTCCTCGTCGAGCGCTTCCTCGCGATCGTCGAGAGCGGACGCGCTCCGGCGGAGGCGATCGTCGCCATCACCTTCACCGAGAAGGCGGCGGGGGAGATGAAGGTCCGCATCCGCCGTGAGATCGAGCGCCGTCTCGCCTCCGGCGACGCGGCATCTCCCGCGCGAGCCCCCCTCGAAGCGGCTCTCGACGGCATCGAACGCTCCCCCGTTTCGACGATCCATTCGTTCGCGGCCTCCGTCCTTCGAGAGCACCCCGTCGAGGCTGGGATCGATCCCATGTTCACGCAGCTCGACGCGCTCGAAGGATCGCTCTTCTTCGACGAATGCTGGAGCGATTTTCTCGTCGAGCGGGCCGAGGTTCACGCCGAGGCGATCCGCCGCTTCGTCTCCTTCGGCGGATCCGTCGCGCAGCTCCCCGAAATGGCGCGAGCACTGTACGCGCGGCGCGGCGAACGCTCCTGCGAGGGGATATTCGCGGAGACGTCCGCCGCCGGCGGATTCGATCGCCCAAGCGGCGCGCGGGCGCGGCGTGAGATCCCGCCGCTCGACGTCGAAGAGCTCGGAAGCGCCTTCCTGAGCCGTATCGAGCGGCTCCGCGCTCTCGCCCGGGACAACTGCGCGGACGAGGGCGATCGCGGATTCGCCGCCATCGAGGATCTCGCGCGCGAAGCCGAACGGCTCTCGACGTTTCGCGGGGAGGATCTCGAGCGCGCCCTCCTCGCGCTGGAAATTCCGAAGCCGAAGGGGAACAAATCGAACTGGCGCCCACCCGGCTCCTGCGCCGAACAGAAGGGGATCTTCGAGGAGCTCGCCCGGATGCAGGCCGACGCGCGCAGGCGCGGCTCCGACGCCGTCGCCGCCGAGCTCGACGGCCTGTTCGACGCCTTCCTCCTCTTCGCGGACGAGCGCAAGGCGGAGGCGGGCCTCCTCGATTTCGACGATCTTCTCATACGGATGCGCGAGCTCTGCAAGCGTCCGGGCGCGCTCGAGACGCTGCGCAGGCGGTACCGTTTCATACTCGTCGACGAGTTTCAGGATACCGATCCGCTTCAGGCCGAGATCGTCTGGCTCCTCGCGTGCGGACCGGACGGAAGCGGCGGCGTTCCCGAGGGGGGAAGGCTCTTCATCGTGGGGGATCCGAAGCAGAGCATCTATCGCTTCCGCAGGGCGGACGTCGAGACGTACGAGCTCGTCAAGGAGCGGCTCGCGGCGGGTGGAGGGGAGCGGATCTCCATCGTCCAGAACTTCCGCTCCGTCCCCGGCATCGTCGAATGGGTGAACGGGACGTTCTCCGAGGTTATGCAGCCGCCGGCGGAGGGGCGCTACCAGCCCCGCTACGAGGAGATTCGAGCGTGGCGTCCCGGGAGCGGCGCCCCCGTGATCGTCTTCGATCTCGAAATGGAGGAGGAGAAGCCCTCCTCCGGCGACGTCAGACGGCGCGAGGGGGAGGCCGTCGCCCGGATCGTCCGCGATCTCGTCGCGTCCGGCCGCGAGGTGATGGATCCCGTGACGCGGCGAATGGAGCCGCTTTCGTACCGCCACGTCGCGATCGTCTACCCGGGAACGACCGGCATCGACAGCTACGAGGATCCTCTCCGGGCCGAGGGGATCCCCTACATCGTCGAGGGAGGCAAGCTCTACTACACGCGCGAGGAGATCCGCGCGCTCGCCGCGGCCGCGCGGGCGATCGAGGATCCCTACGATCCGCTCGCCCTCTTCGGCGCGCTCCGGTCGCCGCTCTTCGGGGCGAGCGACGAGGAGATTTTTCTCTTCACTCGCGCGGGCGGGAGGCTCGAGTACCTCGATCCCGGAGCGGCCGCGCGAGTGGAGTTTCCCGATCTCGCGGCGTCCTTCGATGTGCTGCGGGAGCTCCATCTCTCGCGGAACGAGAAAGGACCCTCGCGCACGCTGCTCGCCCTCGTCAACCGGACGAAGTTCCTCGAGCTCTCGCTGCTGCGTCCGCACGGCGACCAGCGCGTCGCCAACGTCAGGAAGGCCGTCGCGGGCGCGCGCGCCTTCGACGCGTCGTCGGGCGGGTTCCGGCGTTTCGCCCGGTGGTTCCGCGATCAGGAGGCGCTCGCCGCGGAGGAAAGCGAGTCCCCGATGATCGAGGGGGACGAGGACGCCGTGCGGTTGCTCACCGTTCACAAGGCGAAGGGCCTTCAGTTCCCGGTCGTCATACTCGCGAACCTCGTGCAGGCGCGCCGCGCCGGCCCGCGGATCGTCGTCGGCCCGGGAGGGCGGCTCGCGTTCCGGATAGGCGACGCCCTCGAGACGGGCGACTTCGAGGCGCTCGCGGAGAAGGAGAGCCTCCGCGCGAAGGCGGAAACGGTCCGGCTCCTCTACGTCGCGGCGACCCGGGCGGGCGATCTCCTCGTCATCCCCCGCGTTCCCAAGGGGAGCGGGTATTTCGACATCGTCGGGGGGAATCTCGAGCCCGGCCGGGGTCCCGTCGCCGGGAGGCGTCTCTCCGAGATGCCGCCCCTGCGCGGCGTGGAGCGGCCGTTCGTCCGGCTCGAAGAGCCGAGCGGGGCGGAGCGGGAGCGCCACGAGGCTCTCCGGGAGGAGTGGCGGGGACGGCGGCTCGCCCTGATCGA
>JAGUZZ010000226.1:0-12363 GCA_020060525.1 bacterium
CGCCACCGACGCGACCGGCGCCGCGCGGGCGGACTGGACGCTCGGAGCGGTCGAGGGAGCGCAGAGCGTTCGTGTGGCCTCCGGCGGCCTCGCCGGCTCGCCGCTCGAATTCACGGCCGTCGGTCTCGTGGATCCGGAGACGATGCCGCTGCGGTTCGTCGACGTCGTTCCCGTCGACTCGTCGATTCAGGTGAGCGTCACGACGGCCGTCCAGACCGTCTTCAGTCGCGCTCTTGATCCGCTCTCCGTCGACTCGACGAAGTTCTGCCTGCGCGAGGAGGGAGCGGCCCTCCCGATCGCCGCGGTCATCGGCTTGGCCGACGATAACCGGAAGCTCTCGATCACGCCGCGCGCCCCCCTCAAGGCGAGCACCGTGTACCTCGTTCAAACGACCGGCGGCCTTCAGGACGCCTCCGGAGGCCCCCTCGAGAATCCCCGTACGACCCGGTTCAGGACGGCTCCGCCGCCCCCGCTCGTTTTGAGCGCGGCCAGTCCGAGGAGCAGCGCGCGCGGAGTGCCGGTCGTTTTCTCGGGAACGGGTTTCGACGCCGCGACGCTCGCGAACAATGTCGTGCAATTCGACGACGCGCAGGCGATGGTGATGGATGCGTCGAGCGATTACGTCAGCGTCGTCGTTCCTTACGACGCGACGCAGGGCAGCTCGCTCGTCCGCGTCGCGGTCGGCGCGCAGACGTCGAATGTGCTGTCCTTCAACGTTCTCGCGCCGGAGACGATCGCCGTCGACAAGGAAGTCATCGCCAACGTCGGCACCGGCTCGTCGACGAAGAGCGTGGCCGTCACTCCGGACGGAGCGCGGCTCTACGCGGTGAGCCCGATGATGAACCTCGTCGTCTGCGTCGACGTCTGGTCGTTCCGCGCGCTTCCCGCGATACCGGTCGGCGAAAATCCGCACACGATACGGATTCATCCCGCCGGCACGCACGCCTACGTCACCAACTTCCTCGACAACACGGTATCCGTCATCGACATCTCGGCCGTGTCTCCCGAATACAACCGCGTCGTCGAAACGATCCCGGTCGGATTGGGGCCGCTCGACGCACTCGTTTCGCCGGACGGCGACCGCCTGATCGTTTCGAACGTCTACTCGCGGAGCCTCAGCATCGTCGACACCGACGAGCACAGCGCCACGTTCAATCGCGTGCTCGCGACGGTCAGCACCGGACAAACGACCCGGTCCGTCGCCGTGACGCCGGACGGCGGGTATATCTACCTCGGAACGAAGGACGGGTACCTCGTCGTCGACCTCGTCGATTACGGCGTTGTGGCGACCGTCGGCACCGGCGCCTCGACGAAGTCGGTGGCGGTCACTCCCGACGGCGCGTTCCTCATCCTGCTCACCGTCCAGGGCGACGTGCTGATCTACGACATCGCGCCGGGGAGCCCCCGGGAGAATCAGGTGGTCGGATCGGTCTCCACCGGATCGACCGTGAAGAGCGTCGCCGTGACGCCCGACGGCGGCATGCTCTACGTGCTCGTCGAGCAGCTGGACGCGATCTATTGCCTGCGGCTCAGCCACGTGAGCTCCGCGGGCGCCCTCGCCGGCCCCGAGCGCATGGGGCCGGATCTCGTGACGGCGACCCCGGTCGACACGATCTACGCGGGCGAGGATCCGGCGATGATGGCCTTCGCGCCCAACGGAACCGGAATCGCCGTGGTGACGAACGCCGGAGACAACACCGTCTCGATCTTCAATCCCTATTCCCAGCCGATCGCGGTGGCGCTCTCCGAGCTCAGCGTACGCCCCGTCGACCGCGGCGCCGTGCTCGCCTGGCGGACGCTCAACGAAGAAAACCTCGTCGGATTCGTCGTTTCGCGCTCCGACGGAAACGCCGGCGAATTCGCGCTCATCACGGCGCAGACGATACCGGCGCGCGGAGGCCCGGCGTCCTACTCATACACCGATGAGCGGCTCCGCCCCGGCGTGCGATACGTCTACAAGCTCGCCGCCATCGACCGGGCCGGACGCAGCACGGAGCTCGGAACCGCCGATCTCACGCCCGCCGCCCGGTTCGCGCTCGAGCAAAACGTGCCGAACCCGTTCAATCCGAGCACGAGACTGCGATTCAGCCTCGCGGAAGCGGGACACGTGCGGCTCGTCGTCTACGACGTCCTCGGCCGCAGGGTTCGCACGCTCCTCGACAGAAGCCTTCCCGCGGATCATTACGAGATCGCGTGGGACGGCAGGAACAACGACGGCGTGCGGGTCGCGAGCGGCGTCTATTTCTGCCGCCTCGAATCCGGCAAGTCGAAGGCAACGAGAAAAATGGTGCTCCTGAGGTAGCGGCGCGGACGGCGCATGAAAAGGATGTTCTTCAAGCACGGTCGAAGGAACAGGCAGGTGTCGAACATGAAGATGAAAAGCGGTATCCTCTGCACGACGATCCTGTTGCTCGCGGCGCTGTCGATCGCCGCTCTCGCCTCGCAGATCGACTACCTTTCGCCGAAGGAGATGGCCGCGCGCGCCGACCTCGTGGTCCGCGGAAAGGTCGAGCGGGTGCAGTCGTTCTGGAACGAGAAACACACCAAGATATTCACCCGGACGACGATCGCGATCGACGAGACGTACAAGGGGACCGAATCCCCCACGGTCGACATACTGCAGCTCGGCGGCACCGTCGGTCACGTGCGCGTCACCGTCGAGGGCGCTCTTTCGTGGAACGAGGGCGAAGAGGTATTGCTCTTCCTCGAACCGTACGTTCAAGGCTCGCGGCAGGTCACCGGATTTTCGCAGGGCAAATTCAGCGTCGAGCGGGACCCGGAAACGGGAGCGGCCTACATCACGCGCCCGCCGATCGAGGACGCGCGGACGCAGCGGATCCCGGCTTCCGGGACGGCGAGCGGGCCCGGCGGGGCGGTGAAGGTGCCGCTCGAGCGTTTCGTCCGGGAGACGCTCGGCGACGATTGACGCATCGGCGGAACGATCGTCATTCGTACTCGTCCCACGCCTTGATCTCGAGATCCCTTACAATGATATGGGCTGCGGGGCTATTCCCCGCAGCCCATATTCCCCGAAAATGAGATCCGTGCCCAGCGTGTTCTCGACGCTAGCGATAGAGGCTCTTTATAGAACCCCACGAAGTCTCGTCGGCGGCGACCGGTGTATCTATAAAATCACCACACGGCTTACAGCCGGACACCATGAAGTAGTACGAAATGGCCCAGTTCGTTCTCGTGCCATCCGGGAACACCGCTCTCAGCAAGAAATAGATCGGCATGTGAATGCAGTCGTGCTTCAAGTCGCACGAGGTGCCCGTGAATGTCCTGATGTGATCGTACTGACAGTTGTCGAACAGATAGAGAGTGTTCTTCGGCGCCGAGGAAAACGCGACCTCGTAGCACGATGCGCCGTCGACGGGAGTCCACTCATGGTGCACCATAGGAGCGCAGGGGAAATACTGCACCCAATGCGGCGCAAGTATCCGCGGAGGGGGCGCCAAATCCGCGAAATCGCCGACGAGGTGATAACTGACCGCCCAGTTGCTGGTTCGGCCGTCCTTATACACAGTCTGAACGCGCCAGTAAATCGGCTCATGGTCGCACTGGTGCGACGTTGTATAGCTGTACCCGTAGACGATTCGCGGCGCGTCCCAATCGCACGTTCCGCCCGAAGGCTGCGGATTGAAGACATTCAACGTGTTATTCGCGGCATTCGCGAACTGAAGCACGAAATAGGCGACGCTGTCCGGCAGGATGTGTGCGGAGACCTTCCAGGCGTAGGTGATCGAAGCGTTCCTGGCGTACTGCGTGTTCGCGACCGGAGAAATGATCATCGGCGGCGTGAATCGCCACAGATAACCTATCTCATCGGCCAAGCATATGCCGAACGCCAATACGAGGAGAATGAAAGCGACTATAAAACGCTTCATGGACATTCCTCCACTCTGATTAGGCCGTGATCCCTGAAATAATGGTTCGAGCGAAAGACGAAACTCTTCTCAATCGATAATTACTGCATCACCTCCAAATTCATCCAACGCCATACCTTACAGCCTATTCATCGCACGAACAAAACGGCCATTCGATCGGCTACGCTTGTCCGTGCTCGTCGTTTGCACGACGAATAGCATCCCCTCCGGCGCTTCTGGCGACGATCAGCGATCCCATCGAAACCCGGCATAGCTCGCCTATCCGGTGAATGGCTCGAGATTCGAGGTTTGCATGAATATTTTTTATTCAAGAGATCCAAGAATCCGCCCATGGCGCATCCCGCAAGGCGCCATTTGCAGCGGAAAAGCAACTATTGACGTATGATTCGGTTACATTTATCCTTCCTTGATTATCCCTCTTGGGAAGTGGAACAATTGGAAAATATTTCACTTCGCAATATCGATATTACGTTGACGCAGCTTCTTGATCAGCTCATCCGGAATCCGGATAATGCTGGTCATCTCGAAGATTCGCTCATCGCGCTCGATCGCTTCGGTCATATGAAGCGACCGGAATTGCTCTCCCGGTATGTGCAGCATTTCACTCGACCTCTGATTCAGGCCTTGGACCGGCACGTTGAATGTCTCAATCACGAGGCAATCACGGCAATTAAAGGCATTACTGATGGGAATAGCTCCGAAATAGCGAATCCGCTGACCTTGAGCAACGCGATGCGCAGGCGAATCTCGAGAAGGTCGGCGTATTATGCCTTTGTGCTGGGAGACTATATCGAGGGTCTCCGAAAACTCGCGGATGCGGAATCGCAGGACGCGGAGAGTGTCATTGACGCAATTTCATGCGACTCGTCGATTCACGACGAATTGTGGTCCCGCGCAAACAGCCGCGTTCCGCCCGAATTGCTCGCCGTCGACAAGATTCTCCTTCATCGCGACTTGCCGCAACCGATGCGATGCTCGCTTGCTGCAATGAGGGATGAATGGGGCCGGATCGTCGATCAAAGCAGCTACGATTCGATTTCATGCGTCATGATCGCTGATCCGTCGGGTGTCGGCGCTCTATCGATAGGGAAGATCCTTAGAATACATGCCACGCTAAACAAGATCGCCGATGCTTCCGTCCGAAGGATCCATGATCCGGAAATTCAATTCAATGGGCGCATTCAAGGCGATGCCGATCCGTTTGCCCAGCAGATGAAGCGCGCAGTGCTCTATGCGGAAGACTACTTTCTAAAGACTCACGGAGTATGGGAGCTGCAACGCCTGCCGCGAAAATACACCTTCCACGTGTCGGGCCAAACCTCGCTCTCGTCCGTGGAGCACAGCTTCACGGGTGGTTCAGCGGGACTGGCCTTGACGCTTCTCACGATGGGCTGCATCGACGGCTTTTGCACTAGATGCAATACGAGAATACTGCGGGAGGACGCGGTCATATCGGGCGCCGTGAATTCAAGCGGAGCCGTGGAAAGCATATCGAACTCCGGACTCGAGGAAAAGATACGGACCGTATTCTTCTCGCCGTATCGGTATCTCGCTCTGCCTGAGACCAATATAGAGACGGCTGAAACGATTCTGAAGACGCTCAAATTGCTGCATCCGAGGTGCAGTCTTGAGCTTATCTCCGTCACCAGTACGACGAATGCACACGAAGACCAGAAAATAACCATGGCCGCACGGATTGGCCGATCTCGAGTTATCCTCGCGAAACTGGGGCGCTGGCGCAAGCATGCCGTCATGGCGTCGTTGATGTTCGTCCCGACGATGTTAGCAGCCATCCTTCTACCTCTCATGTTCCAGCACAAAATATCCGGCGCCCATCTTTCTGAAGGCACACTTTCAATGATCAACCCTTTCGGCCGAACGTTCAAAACGCATGCGTTGCCGTATCAAATTAGGGAAAAGCTGCCGCAACAGCATCCCTTCGGGCAAATGAACAGCGCGGAGCATATCGCGGATGTTGACGGCGACGGACGCCGAGAATATGTCTTTGTAGGCATCGATTCAAGAACGACCAGGAATCCATTCGCCGGAAGAATCAATATCCATCTTTTCTCACAATCGGGCGACTCTCTCGCGCATATCTCGCTCTGGAATGCGTTGACGCTGCCGGACAAGGACGGGGATCAAGTCTATGCTGACTACATGCTTTATCACAGCCGTTTGGACGACTTCGATGGCGACGGCCGCAAGGAACTCACGCTGCTGCTCAGAAACGCCGGCTTCTTTCCCTGCGCCATAGTAGTTCTGTCATTTAAGGACATGCGCTTTCAAACGTACGCGCATCTAGGGCACCTGAACAATATCCTCGTGGACGATTTCGACGGCGATGGGCGTTTGGATATCCTCGCTGCCGGCACCAATAACGCCTACGGCGGATCAGTGATGGCAATGCTTGATCCGACGGATCTCGAAGGTTCGTCTCCCAAGCTGCCGTTCAAAGACCATGAGCGCGATATTAGCAAAATGTATATCCTCATTCCGAAATCGGTTCTGGTCGCCCTTCCCGAGGCAGACGTTACGAGGCCCGAGGCCTCGATCGACGTTTATGGTAACGGAACAATCCGGATTTCTTCCATTGAAGGCAATCGATCGATATTTTTCCACTTCGACAGCGCGATGACCTGCATCGGTGTTTTTCCCACCGATTACTGGAAACTGTTACACGATCAATTGGCGCCGAAATACGGTCTACTCCCAATCGATCGACACATGCAAGAGCTCAGAGATAAAGTTCGATACTGGGATGGAGAGAACTGGCTGAATACTCCCACGGTCAACCGATCTCGCTGAATGTCGGCACATTCATCGAACGCCGTGCGACAATGCGGAGGCCTTCGCCTATGAGCGAGCAACTGCCGGAATGGCAGCGATTTGAGCTTCACAAAGAGCGATTTCATTCCGCGGTCATGATGACGAAGAATATTCATCATGTCGCCGTTTCTCGTTCCGGCTCGATCGATTTCGAGAGAACCGCTTTTTCTCACCTCAACACAATTTTGCGGCATTGTCTTGCGATGGCCCACATGGCTTGCTATAAGCGCAAGCTCCCTACCTCCGCAATGATCGACCGGGACGATATCATCCTCGAGGCTGTTGAAAATTCGATAATAAGGAGAGGCCCAGATGGTTCTCTCATGCTTCTAAAACATATATTCGACCTATGGAATAAAAATGCGGATCCCGCCCCGAATGACTCTTTCGGTTATTTTCGTTGCATCATCGAAACCGCGGTCAGCTATGCCTCGAGGAAGGCCGTGCGGAAGATAAATCCCGAATATTTTCATATCGCTCAAAAACTGGACGCTTGCATTTCGAGCTGCTCCAGATTTATTAGAGACGGCGCTTTCATAATCGATGCGCACGGCAAATTAAAGGATAATCACGCTCGGTGCATCTCCGGCTCGGAATTGGCGTCTGCGATCAGAGCATCCGATGCGCCTCGGCGGGAAGTCGACTCCATCCTCGAGCTCATATTCAATCACCTTCTCGATCATCCTTCCTACGCGAACCGCATCGCTATAGGCGAGCTCCGAAGGGGCGTCTATTCCATTATGTGCCCCGGGCATCAAACAGTGGATGTTGATGATCCGAATTATCGGGAGTCGATATCCGCGCCTAGCTCGGACGCCGGATGCGAGAAAGACCTTGAATTCGCACGGAAGCTGGCTATTTCAATAGTCGACGAGACGCGTCGCTCGTATCGCTGGAATGCCGAGTTTCCCCCGGATGTGATAGACGCTTTTTGCGCGGCGGCAAAGGACATGGCGATAGACAAAGTCGACACGGGCGAGCGCCAGTATTCCTTGAGAGCATATCTCGCCATGCACATTCCCAATTGCTCGCAGGAGAGCTATCGAACAAAATACAAAGCGTGCTTTCAGAGCTTCGTGAAAGTCATCGACAAGAAATGGGGCGAGAAAACAGCGAAACTATTTCCGGCATAGTAGCGTCCCTGAAGCCATATAGTACTTGGAGGAATGAACGGTGTCCCGCACCAATGAAGATTGTCTTAAAGGCCCGCTCTTGGGCGCCCTAGCCACTCGAATATCGGAAAGATTCGGCGCTCTCGATGCATGCTTGAAAGTTATACGAGCCGGACTCCCGCAGGATATCTTTCGTGGCGGCGAGGAGATCGTGAGTTCTCACCTCGCGGCATGTTCCGATTGCCGCTCGGCCCTCATCGATGAAATCGAATATATCTTTCAATACAACGACATATTCCGAACCATCGAAGAGAGCGCCGTGTACGAAGTGGCGCAAAGCCGGGCATTCGGCGCCATCGAGCTCTTGCCCCGTCGCGATTCGGCGGCAATGCCCATGTTTGCAGCAAGAACCGTCGATTCGGGGCGGGAGCCGTTTCCTTTCGAATCGGATGAACCGCCCGAGCGCATGATCATATTTTCAAGAATTCCGGACACCAAATCCGGCTGCTATCGCTACTATCTCGGCAGCGAGCAGCCTCAACGGTATCGCCATGCCGTCGTGCTTATCGGCTCGGAAAGCTACGAATGCGACGAAAACGGCTTCATCGATTTCGGCGATATCGAACCCGCCATCGATTTCAACACAAGAATATTCGTCATACCCGAGGGTGGACGCGAACCCGAGCCATGAGACACCATCCTTGCTCGCGCTGCTCGCCAAACTGATCTTTGGGAAGGCTGAATCGGCAATCCGCAGCGCTCATTCGTACTCGTCCCACGCCTTGATCTCGAGATCCTCTATGCCCCGCTTCGAGATGGCGGCGACGAAGAGGTTCGCGATCTGCACGTTGTTGACGAGCGGTATCGAGTAATCGATCGCCGCGCGCCTGATGATGTAGCTGTCCCCCGAGCCGATGTCCCCATAGCTCGCCGGCATGCTGACGATGAGATCGAGCTTTTTCGCCGCGAGGAGGTCCGCCACGTTGGGGCTTCGAGCCTCGTGGATCTTGTGGACAAGGCGCGTCTCGACGCCCTGCCGGGCGTAGAACTCGGCCGTGTGCTCCGTCGCGTAGAGCGTGAAGTCCATCTCGCGCAGCGTCTTCACCGCGTCGAGAAGCCCGTAGCGGTTCGCTTCGCCGCTCACGCTCAGCAGCACGTTCGCCTTCGGAAAACGCATCCCCGTCGAGAGGAACGACTTGAGGAAGGCGTCGTACACGTCGCCGCCGAGGCATCCCACCTCCCCCGTCGAGGCCATCTCGACGTGGCAGACGGGATCGGCCTCCTTGAGCCGCGAGAAGGAGAACTGCGCCGACTTGACGCCGACGTAGTCGAGATCGAGGCTCGACTTGTCGATGGGCGGGATCGCCCCGCCGAGGATGGCGCGGGTCGCGATGTCGATGAAGTTGTGTTTGAAGACCTTCGACACGAAGGGGACGCTCCGGCTCGCGCGCAGGTTGCACTCGATGACCTTGATGTCGTTGTCCTTCGCGATGAACTGGACGTTGAAGGGGCCCGTGATCTCGAGCGACCTGGCGAGCCGCCGCGCGACGGTCTTGATCCGCCGCACCGTCTCGAGGTAGAGCCGCTGCGGCGGGAGGACCATCGTCGCGTCCCCCGAGTGGACCCCCGCCTGCTCGACGTGCTCGCTCATCGCGTAGATGAGGACGTTCCCCCGGTCCGCCACGGCGTCGATCTCGATCTCCTTCGCCCCCTCGATGAACTTCGATATGACGACGGGATGCTCCGGATTGACGCACGAGGCCGCCGAGATGAACCGCTCCATGTTCTCCTCGCTGAAGATGACGTTCATCGAGGCGCCGCTGAGGACGTAGGAGGGCCGCACGAGGACCGGATAGCCGACCTTCGCCGCGAAGGCCTTCGCCTCCTCGAGGTTCGTGAGCTCGCGCCAGGGCGGCTGGTCGATCCCGATCTCGTCGAGGAGCCGGGAGAACTTGTGCCGGTCCTCGGCGCGGTCGATGCTCGAGGCGCCCGTGCCGAGGATCCGGAGCCCCGCCGCGTGGCATTTCATCGCGAGGTTGTTCGGGATCTGTCCGCCCATCGAGACGACGAGACCGTGGGGCTCCTCGAGCTCGGCGATGTCGAGCACGCGTTCGAAGCTCAGCTCGTCGAAGTAGAGCCGGTCGCATTCGTCGTAGTCGGTCGAGACGGTCTCCGGGTTGTAGTTCACCATGACGGTCGGATACCCGAGCGCCTTCGCCGTCTTCGCCGCGTTCACGCAGCACCAGTCGAACTCGACCGACGAGCCGATCCGGTACGCGCCGCTCCCGAGCACGATCACGGCTCCCCCGCCGGGGAGGCGTCCGTAGTCGACGTCGTGCTCGGAGGCGTTGTAGGTGAGATACAGATAGTTCGTCTTCGCCGGGTACTCCGCCGCGAGCGTGTCGATCTGCTTCACGAAGGGCCGGATCCCCCAGCGCTTGCGGAGCTTGCGCACCTCGAGCTCGCCCTTCCCGATGATCCTCCCGATCTGGTGATCGGAGAATCCGAATCGCTTGGCGCGCGCGAGGAGCTCGTCGGTGAACGGCTCCGAGGCGAGGGCGCGTTCGATCTCGACGATGTTCGCGATCTTGTGGAGAAACCACGGATCGATCCCCGAGAGGGCGTTGATCCGCTCGACCGGCACGCCCCCGCGTATCGCCTCGGCGACGGCGAATATCCGGACGTCGGTCGGATTCGCGATCGCCTCCTCGGCGTTTTCGAAGCGCAGGTCGTTCGCCGCGAGGCCGTACATCCCGACCTGGAGCATCCGGATCGCCTTCTGGAGCGCCTCCTCGAAGGTTCGGCCGATCGCCATGACCTCGCCGACGCTCTTCATCTCGGAGCCGATGACGCGCGAGACGACCTTGAACTTGTTGAGATCCCAGCGGGGGAACTTGAGGACGACGTAATCGAGCGCGGGCTCGAAGCAGGCGGTGGTCGATTGCGTGACGGAGTTCCGAAGCTCCGGCAGCGCGCGGCCGAAGGCGAGCTTCGCCGCGACGAACGCGATCGGATAGCCCGTCGCCTTGGACGCGAGGGCGGAGGAGCGCGAGAGGCGCGCGTTGACCTCGATGACGCGGTAATCCTCGCTCCGCGGATCGAACGCGTATTGTATGTTGCACTCCCCGACGATCCCGAGGCGGCGTATCACCCGGATCGCGATCGCCCGCAGCTTGTGGTACTCGGCGTTCGTGAGGGTTTGCGAAGGGGCGACGACGATGCTCTCCCCCGTGTGGATCCCCATCGGGTCGAGGTTCTCCATGTTGCAGATCGTGATGCAGTTGTCGAAGGCGTCCCGCATCACCTCGTACTCGATCTCTTTCCAGCCGGCGAGGCACTCCTCGACGAGCACCTGGGGAGCCGAGGAGAGCGCGCGCTCGAGCATGGGGCGAAGCGCGCCGGGGCCGTCCGCCGTGCCGCTCCCCTTGCCTCCGAGAGCGAAGGCGGCGCGTATCATGACGGGGTAGCCGATCGATTCCGCCGCGCGGAGCCCGGCTTCGACCGTCGAGACCGCGGTGCTTCGGGGCGTGAGCACGCCGATCTCGGCGAGCTTCTCGACGAAGAGCTTGCGGTCCTCCGTCGCGACGATCGCCTCGACCGGGGTCCCGAGGACGCGGACGCCGTACCGCTCGAAGACGCCGCTCGAAGCGAGCTCGACGCCGCAGTTGAGGGCCGTCTGGCCGCCGAAGGCGAGGAGCACGCCGTCGGGGCGCTCTTTTTTTATGACGCGCTCGACGAAGAAGGGCTCGACGGGGAGAAAGTAGACGCGGTCCGCCATCCCCTCGCTCGTCTGGATCGTGGCGATGTTGGGGTTGACGAGAACGACCTCGACGCCCTCCTCCTTCGCCGCCTTGATCGCCTGGCTCCCCGAATAGTCGAACTCCCCCGCCTGCCCGATCTGGAGGGCTCCGCTTCCGAGAAGCAGCACTTTGGCGGCGCTACGCTCTTCCATTCCTCAGCCCCTCGATGAAGACGTCGAAGAGGTACTCCGTGTCGGTCGGCCCCGCGTTCGCCTCGGGATGAAACTGCACCGACATGAAGGGCAGCCGCTCGTGGCGGATGCCCTCGTTCGTTCCGTCGTTCGCGTTCGTGAACCAGGGGCGCCACCCCTCGGGAAGGGTGTCGGTCTTCACCGCGAACCCGTGGTTCTGCGAGGTGATGCGGCAGCGCCTGGTGCCCGCCTCGACGCACGGCTGGTTCTGCGAGCGGTGGCCGTAGTCGAGCTTGTAGGTGTCGGCTCCCGCGGCGAGGGCGAGGAGCTGATTGCCGAGGCAGATGCCGAATATCCGAACCTTCCGCTCGAGCGCGACCCGAAGCCGCTCGATCGTCGTTCCGCACATCTTCGGATCGCCGGGGCCGTTCGAGAGGAAGAGGCCGTCGTAGTCGTATTCGCAATCGTTGAAGTCGAAATCCCACGGCACGCGCACGACCGTCACGCCGCGCCGGAGAAAGCACCGGACGATGTTGTTCTTCATCCCGCAATCGACCGCGAGCACCGTGAGCGGCCCGCCGCGCCCGCGGCGGCCGTGCGGCCC
>JAGUZZ010000007.1:0-3449 GCA_020060525.1 bacterium
GAGCGGCACGGGAAAGAGGCGGCTTCGCGAAAACACCGATTTGAGGAGATTCCCGTACACGATATCGAACATGAAGATGTGCACGAGCTCGTGAACGGCCGTGTTGGCGTACTCGACGCTCGAGCCGCCGAAATAGATCACGATCCGCCGCCGCGTCGGCTCGCTGAACGCGAGCACCCCCTCGGACAGCTGCGACCAGGTCACGTTCGTTTGCTGAAAATCGGCCTGGCTGCCGTAGACGATCACGGGGATCCGCCAGCCGATCCGGTGCGAGAAATCCTCCGCGAGCTTCTCGTACCCGTATTCGAGGATGAATCCGGTTCTCGCCGCGAGATCGCGGTAGCCGCCGGTGAAATGGACGTCGAAATGAGGCGTCCGGAGGATTTGCCATTCGAGATCGCGATACTGGATCTTGTTCTTGCCGAACCAGCTGACCTGGGCGCCGGCGGGCGGGGCGGCGAACGCGAGGATCGCCGCCGCGGCGGCGACCGCGGCGAATCGCCGCAGCGCCGGCGAATCCATGAAACACGGAGTCCCCGCTCGATCTCTCTTCATACGCATAAATTCGCCCTTGAACGGCGTTCCGGCAAGCTTTTTCGCCGTCAATATTCCCATCGGAACTTCACGTCGACGTTGATTTCGTCCGAGGTGCTCGAGCTCTTTCCCGGAAGGGCCTGCTCCGAGTATCTGATGAGCTGGGACCTGAGGAGGATGTAATCGCTGAGCCGGTACTCGACCTCGAACTCGCGCGCCGTCGAGATCGAAAGCGCCTGCTTGTATTTCACGTACAGGCCCTCGGACAGATATTTCCCGACGGCGACCCGCGTGTCCGTCCAGTCGGCGGTTCCCGTCTCGGCGGACGATCCCGCGGGGGGTTCGAGCTCGATCGTCAGGCCCTGCATCTGCGCGTTGAGAACGCGTTCGAGGTAGTTCGTCGCGATATTCTGCGCCGTGCCGAGGGCGTCCCAGCTCGTTCCCGCGCCCCCCTCCCCGTTGACGACCCCGCCGCCGAGCATTACCCAGATATCGGTCTCGCTGTATCCCGCGTCCTCGTGGGCGAGGGTGAGGCGCGGCTCCTGATCGTCCTGGTGCCACCGGATCGTGAGGTATATCCGGCGTCCGGCGGGATCCCTCGTCTCGGCTTCGATGTCCACGGCCGGGCGCGTGCTGCCGGCGACGATGAAGCGGAGCGTTCCCGAGCGCACGTTGAACTTGTTGTTGTACAAATTGTACCAGCCGCGGACGAGGTCGATGTCCCCGCGGAAATACGTTCCCTGCCGGTCATGGTGCAGCGTGACGTCGCCCCTCAGCTCGATCTGCGCGTCGTCCGTCCTGACCCGCGTGCCTCCCGGGATGTGAAGATCGACCGCGGCGACGAACGACGGAGCGGCGAGCGTCGGCCCGGCCGCGTCCTCTCCGATGCTCGCCATGTCGTAGTATACGTCCGCCCGCTCGACGGTGCAGGCCCCCGAGACGTCCGGCACCGCGCGGCCGTCGACGACGGCGGTCGTGACGCGCAGGTCGCCGGTGACGACGGCCGCTATGTCGGCGAAGCTCTCGACGGTGAACGAGCGCAGGCGGATCGCGAGATCGTAGCGGGCCGGCTTCCAGCCGCTGAGAGCGATCGTGCCGCCGGCGCCGACGCTTCCCTTTTTTCCCCGTCGCGCGTCGAGCCGGGAGATCGTGATCAGCGAATCTTCGACGAGAACCGACGCGTAGAGGGAGGTGTAGCGCTCGTCCATTCCGGCGATCCGGAGCGTCGCGCCGGCGATCTTCACTTCTCCTTCGAGATGCGGGTCCGCGGCCGTTCCCGTCACGCCGAACCGCAGAGAGTACCGGCCCGAAGCCTCCGCGATCCTGTTCGTGAGGGCGGGCACCTCCGCGAAATCCCCCTCGGGGACGACGACTTCGAGCGCGAGCGCGCCCTGACGGTCGAGCGCGTAGAGGAAGGAAGCGGGGACCACCGGAAAGGTTCCGCTGAAGCCGCCGCGGTGCCCCTCCGACAGATGGAGAGCGCCCTCCGCGGAGAGCGACCGGCCGTCGAGCCGCAGCTCGCAGTCGATGCGCGGGACGGAGAAAGCGTTCATCCTCAGATCGCGCACCGCCCCCCTGAACTCGACGGTCGGGTGAACGAGGGAATCGCGCACGGAAAGCGCGCCGTCGAGCCTGCCTCCCATGACGCCGGGCACGCGCGCGAACGAAAAGAGCGGCGCGGCCCGGAGGTCGCTGCAGATCGCGTCGAGCGAAACGACCGCGGAAGCCGCCGCCTCCCTGGGCCGGCGCAGCGCGTCGCCGACGGAGACGCCGGCGATCTCCCCGCCGAGCGAGAGTCCTCCGGACGGCGAATCGACGACGAGCGAATCGATGCGGCATCGTCCCGCCTCGTACGCGGCCGCAAGCCGCGCCGCGTCGACGTGAAACGTGTCGATGCACGCCCCCTCGACCTCGACGAACGCGGAGAGGGCGGGATCGGCGATCCGCCCCGCGCAGGACACCACGCCGCGGGCGCGTCCTTCGAGCGCCACCGTCGAGAGACCCGCACGGCAGAGCACGTCGAGCGCCAAACGTTCGACGCGAACGGCGCCGTCGAGCGTTTCGGCGCGCGTTCCCCAGACGGCGTCGGCGAAGATAGCTCCCTCGCGCGAGTGAAACTGAACGTCCTCGAAGCGCACCGTCTCTCCCGCGATCACGATCGAGCGCGCGCCCGCGGCGGTCCACGCGACGCCGTACGTCTCGAGCTCGCAATCGCCGATCCGAATCGTCGACGTATCGCCCGCGACGAGGATATCCGCGCCGAGCGACGCCGACAGATCGGGGCCGGCGAGGAGGAGCCTCTTTATTCGCACCACGGGCTCCTCGTAATCGAGGGAGAGGGACAGACTGTCGAACGCCGCCGGTCCGGCGCGGTAGCCGTTCCCGTCGACGTCGCAGAGAACGCGGTACCCCTGCCTCTTTTCGACGGCGAGCCGTATGTCGCATTCGGCGAGCGTCGTTCCGTGATACTCGAAATCTCCGCAGCGTCCGCTCATCCGCAAATCGAATTCGTCGAAGGTTCCCTCGGCGAGGCCGTTGAGCGCCGCGTCGGCGCGGTAGTCCTCGATATCGAAATAGGCGAAGATCGGAGAGGTCCGGACGAGGTCGACGTTCATGATGAACGAAATCTCCCTGCCGTCGAAGACCGTTCCGCTCGCGGCCACCCGATGCCCCGGATGGCGCAGGTCGATCTCGGCGAATCGCAGCGTATCCCCGCCATACGATCCCCGGATCCGAGCTTCGGCGAACGGCGCGCCGTGGAAATGCCCGGCGTCGAGATCGAGCGCGAACGAGGCGGCGAAAGGCTCGAAACGGCACGCAACGTCGACGGCGCCGGTGATATCGGAGGAGGGAAGCTCGACGCTGGCGAGAAACCCCCGGCTGATGTCGAGATGCTCGACGTCGAGCGCGAGCTC
>JAGUZZ010000071.1:0-5863 GCA_020060525.1 bacterium
GAGAAGTTCAAGTTCAGCGACCTCGGAAAGCTCCTCACCGATCATTCCTTCATCTATATCTCGCTCCTCTGCGTCGCCTTCTACTCGGCGGTCTTCCCGTTTCTCCAGTACGCTCCCGATCTTCTCGTGAACAAGTTCGGGTTCACCTTCGCGATGCCGGACATGAGCGGCATGACCTTCTGGCAGAAGGTGACGACGTTCTTCCACAACGGACCGAAGGTCAGCGGCCTCATCCCGCTCGGCACGATGTTCTTCACGCCTATCTTCGGGCGGCTCGTCGACAAGAAGGGCAGGGCCGCCTCGATCATGATCCTCGGCTCGATACTCCTCATCTACGCGCACATCACCCTCTCGCTCCTCAACAGCGTCGTTCTCGGCTACACCGGCCTCTTCGCGCTCGGCGTCGCGTTCTCGCTCGTGCCGGCCGCCATGTGGCCTTCCGTGGCGAAGATCGTCGCCGAGAACAAGCTCGGAACGGCCTACGCGACGATGTTCACCATTCAGAACTACGGCCTCTCGCTCTTCTACTGGGGGATCGGCAAGGTCCTCGACCTCGCGAATCCGAAGGTGATCGCCGAGATGCAGGCGGCCCGCGAGGCGCTCATGGCCCAAGGGCTCGCGCCGGAGGCCGTCTCGACGAGGATCGACGAGATGCGCGCCGCGGGCGAGATCGCGTCGTACAACTACACGATCCCGATCCTCATGCTCGTCGCGCTCGGCGTCATATCGATCTTTCTCGCGCTGCTTCTCCGCAACGCGGACAAGCGCCAGAAATACGGGCTCGAGCTGCCGTCCGGCCAGTCGCAATGACGACGAATCCACGCAGGCAGGAGGAATACGCATGTCGAACGTGAAGCGCCGCATCGCAGTCATCCTTTCCCTCGCCGCGATTTCCATCCTCCTCGTCCACGCGGCCGCCGCCGCCTCGGGTGCGCCGGTCTCCGCGGATGACGTCCTCGGCTACCGGCGCGCGGGCGCCGCGACGATCAGCCCCTCGGGAGAATGGATCGCCTTCACGCTCTCCGTTCCGCGAGCCGCCGACGACGAGGCGGGGCGCGCTTACGGGGAGCTGTACGTCGTGTCCGCGAAGACGGGCGAGGTGCGCCCCTTCGTCACCGGCAAGGTGAACGCGAGCGCTCCGCAGTGGAGCCCCGACGGCTCGCGCATCGGCTTTCTCATGGCGCGCGGCGAGAAGGCGAAGACGCAGGTCTGGACGATACCGTTCCGGGGCGGCGAAGCGCGGCAGGCGACCTCCTCCGAAACGGGCGTATCCTCGTTCCGCTGGCACCCCGCGGGCGATCGCATCGCCTACGTCGCGGCGACTCCCCCGGGGAAGCGCGAGAAGGAGCTCGAAAAGAAAGGCTGGGGCTTCACCTTTTTCGAGGAGAACCTCAAGGATCGAAACCTGTACGTGCAGGACGTCGGCGAGGACGGCGGCTCCGGCGAGGCGCGGATCCTCACCGAGGGATGCTCGGTGTGGAGCTTCGAATGGAGCCCCGACGGCTCGACGATCGCCGCCGGCGTGTCGCCGAAAAACCTCGTCGATCACGAATACATGTTCCAGAAGATCTGGCTCGTCGACGTCGCGACGAAGGAGCGGAGACGGCTTTCGAACAACCCCGGCAAGCTCGGTAACTTCGCCTGGAGCCCGGACGGCTCGATGATCGCCTACAACGCGGCGAAGGAGCTGCGCGACCACGCCGAGAGCCAGGTCTTCGTCGTCGACGCGAAGACCGGCGAGACGAGAAACCTCACCGAGCCGGCCTTCCGCGGACACGTCGATTGGGTCGGCTGGAAGGATCGGAGCACGGTCGTCTACCGCTCGGGCGAGGGCGTGTATCCGACGCTGAGCCTCGTCGCGGCGAAGGGCGGAAAGCGCGCCGTCATCCTCGACGCGGGGACCGCGGGCGTGATATTCGACTCGCCGAGCTTCGCGAGGGATTTCAAGAGCTTCGCCTTCACGGGCTCCACGCCGAACGTTCCGAGCGACGTCTACTTCTGGGACGGGAAGGTGAAAACGCCGAAGCGCCTCACGGATCTCAACCCTTCGTTCGCCGGCCGGACGTTCGGCGCTCAGGAGGTCGTCCGCTGGAAGGCCCGCGACGGGCTCGAGATCGAGGGGATCCTCATCTACCCCGTCGGCTACGAAACCGGAAAAAAGTATCCCCTCATCGTGATCGTCCACGGCGGACCCGAATCGCATTACTCGAACGGATGGGTGAGCTCGTACGGCACGCCGGCGCAGGTTTTCGCGGGGAAGGGATACGCGGTGCTCCTGCCGAACTACCGCGCGAGCACGGGATACGGCCTCGAATTCGCGCTCGCCGGGTACGGCGACGCGGCGGGCAAGGAGTTCGACGACATCGCCGACGGCATCGACCACCTCGCGTCGAACGGCCTCGCCGATCCCGCGCGGGTCGGACTGACGGGGGGCTCGTACGGGGGGTACGCGGCGGCGTGGTTCGCGTCCTACTACACCACGAAGGTGCGGGCGGTCTGCATGTTCGTCGGCATCAGCGACCTCACGAGCAAGCGCCTGACGACCGACATCCCGTACGAGGAGCTCTACGTGCACTCGGGCAAACCGATCGAGGAGATGTGGCGGCAGAGCCTCGAGCGGAGCCCGATCTACTGGGCGCACCAGAGCGCGACGGCCGTGCTCATCGTCGGCGGAGCCGCCGACCCGCGCGTGCATCCGGGGCAGAGCCTCGAGTTCTACCGTCTGCTCTCGATGCACGATCACCCGGCCGTGCGGCTCGTCCAGTACCCGGGGGAGGGCCACGGCAACGCGAAACAGCCGGGGCGCGCCGACGTCATCCACCGCCAGCTCGATTGGTTCGATTGGTACGTGCGCGACGCGAAGCCTCTCGACGGAACGATGCCGCCGCTCGACATCAGCGACCGGTACGGCGTCGACTTCGAGAAGGAATAAGCTCGCGGGCGCGAAAGGAAGGTTCGACATGAGCGAAAGCACAGACGGGCTCTCGCGGCGGTCGTTCATCGGCCGGAGCCTCGCCTCGATCGCGGGAGTCGGCATCGGCCTCGCCGCGTCGAAGGGGCTCCGCGCGCACACGCCCGGAGGGCCGCAGGAGGAGCCCGCGCCGGGAGCGGCCGGGAAGCCTTCGATCAAGGAGTATCGCCCCCTCGGGCGCACCGGCTGGAAGGTCTCCGACGTCTCGTTCGGCAACGCCGGCATGCAGGATCCCTCGCTCCTCGAATACGCGATGGAGCGCGGGATCAACTACGTCGACACGGCGCGCCAGTACTACGACATGGAGGTCGTCGTCGGCAAGATCTTCCCCGCGAAACGGGACAAGCTCTTCGTCACGACGAAGCTCATGCCCGAGCTCTTCACCGCTTCGACTACCGTCGACGAGATCACGGCCGCGATCGACGAGAGCCTCGGACGGCTCAACACCGACTACGTCGACTGCGTTCTCATCCATTCGGTCGGCGAGGATCCGAAGCTCTCCGACCCGAAGAAGATCGAGAATCCGAACGTCGTCACGGCCTTCGAAAAGGCGAGGCAAGCGGGCAAGATCCGCGGCTGGGGCGCGAGCTCGCACGGACCTCGCATGGTCGAGGACTTCGACTGGCTCGTCGACAACACGCCGATCGACATGATCATGCCCGGCATGAACTTCATGACGAAAGGGCTCGAGCCCCTTCTCGCCAAGGCGCGAAAGAAGGGCGTGGCCGTCGTCGCGATGAAAAGCCTCTCCGCGGCGAGAAAGATAGACTACTCCCCCTTCGCGAAAGACGGCGCCACGGTGCGTCAGGCGGTCATCAAATGGATGCTCGCCCACAAGGATCTCGACACCGTCTGCCTCACGATGCGGACGGTCGAGCAGATCGACGAATACGTCGCCGCCTCGGGCGCGCCCGAGCTCACCCCCGAGGAGCGGAAGGCTCTCAAGGGCTACGGGATGCTCCTCGACCGCGACTACTGCCGCCCGGGCTGCTCCGGCTGCCTCGCCGCGTGCCCGCACGCGGTGCCGATAGCGGAGATCCTCCGCTATCGCCTCTACTTCCACAGCTACGGCGAGGAAAAGCGCGCGATATCGCTCTACCGGCGGCTTCCGGCCGACCGCAGCGCCGCTCGCTGCGCCTCGTGCGCGGCGCCCTGCGACGGGACCTGTCCGAACGGACTCGCGATCCGCTCGAAGCTCGTCGAGGCGCACCGCGAGCTCACCGTTTGACGGATGGAGGACGACTCGATGAAAAGAACGTTCGATCGGAGCATCATCTTCCTCGCGCTCGCCGTCGCGCTTCTCGCGGCGCTCGCTCAGGCCCCGGCCCGCGCGGAGGAGCCCGGCGCGAAGGCGCTCCTCGAGAGGGCTTCGAAGACGCTCGGCGAGGACAAGGCGTGGACGACGCGCCTCGAGCGGGGGATCCACATCGCGTGGGACACGCCGGGCTGGGGAACCCTGAAGGCGGATTACCTGCGCGCCGTGAAGAAACCGGACAAGGTCAAGATCGATCAGGACAACAGCGCCTACGACCATCCCTTCTACCGCACGTACTACTGCAACGGAAGCGACGCGTGGTACGTGGTCAACCTGAACATCGGACGCAGCCCGAACGTCGCGGCGAACATGAAGAGCCTCCTCGAGCGGATCGACGGCGTCGCGTTTTACCTCTCCGCCTGCGACACGTTCTTCTCCGTTCCCGCGGTGCCGGACGACTCCCTCCTCGCGGGCGAGGGGCTGCTCCGCGCCGGATGCGTTCTCGCGGGGGATACCGTTCTTTGGGACGTGGACGCGAAGACGGGCGTACCCGCGCGGCGCATCGAGCGGAAGACGAACCGCGTCTTCATCCTCGACGACTACCGGCGGATCGGCGAGCGCCTCGTGCCGTTTCACGTCACGGTGTACGCCGGCGGCGCGAAGGCCGAGGAGTTCCTGTGGGAATCGGTGACCTTCGACGAAACGATCGAGGACGCCGTTTTCGAGGAGAACCGCCCGCCGGCGCAATAAGCGTCCCCGCGCGCCCTCGCCGCCGTCCGGAACGGTCCGCGCGGCGCGGCGCGGCGATCGACACGGCCTCCCGAACGGCCGCCCCCCGGGCGGCCGTTCGCGTTTTCCCGGGGCGCCCGGGATACGGCGAGACGGCGATTGTCACGTTTTTTGCACCTAGTTCGGAGACTGGTGAAATTTGAAATCGTTTTTGTTATAATTATGTCGACCGGTTTCAGTCATCGGCGACAGGAAGGCTTCATCGGGAAAGGAGCGGTCTCACTTTGAAGCGCAGGCCCATGCCGAAGAAGAAACGGAACCACCGTCCCGAGCCGGATACCCGGCGCAAGCTGCTGGACGGTACCGACAAGAAGACGAAGAAATACGGCGGCTACAACATGATCCTCGAGGACGAGATCGGCGAGCTCGGCGAACCGGACGAGTTCAATGAATTCGAGGATATGGAGGAAGAGAAGGAGGCCTGAGCTACTCCTCGAGATACGCCATCATCTTTATCGTTTCCATCAAGTCGCGCCGCGATACGATCCCGACCACGGCGCCCTCGCCGTCCACGACGGGGAGCCGGCCGTAGCCTTTTTTCATCATGAGGCCGACGAGCGTCTCGGCGGGATACTCCGGCCGGAGCGCGTACTTCACGATCTCGCGGTCGGCGACCTCCCCCACGCGCGCTTCGTTCCACCGCGCCATGTCGACCCTCTTCACGTCCTTGAGCGAGACCATCCCCGCGAGCCTTCCCCCTTCGATCACCGGAAACGACGCGTAGTGGTGCCGGAGAACGTACTCGTCGACGAGGCGGCGCAGGCTCTCGTCGGCGTCGACCGTGACGACCGGCGAGCGCATGACGTCCGAGACGCGCAGATGCCCGAGCGTCCGCCGGAAGGTCACGA
>JAGUZZ010000089.1:0-6083 GCA_020060525.1 bacterium
TCTGGCCCCGTTCCGCGAGCCGGGGCGCGCGGAACGGGGCCGCGCGCTCAGCCTTCCTCGTCGCCGTTCTCGACCCGGAAGATCAGGTCGACGACGTCCTGCGGCTTCTTCGCCTTGACGAGCCGGTCGCGGAACTTTTCGAACTTGATCAGCTTGACGATCTTCGCGATCGCCTGCACGTGCGGGCCCGACTCCGAGGTCGGAGCGACCATGAGAAAGAAGAGATGCGCCGGCTTCCCGTCCTGCGAGTCGAATTCGATGCCGTCGCGGGAGATGCCGACGACGATGCTCAGCCGCTTCACGGCGTCGGATTTTGCGTGCGGAATCGCCACGCCCTTCTCGAGGCCGGTGGAGCCTTCCCCCTCGCGCTTCATGACCGCGTCGTAGATCGTGTCGGCGTCCGTGACGTCGCCCGTATCGACGAGAATACCGACGAGCTCCTCGATGACGTCCGCCTTGCCGACGCCCTCGAGACCGAGCTTCACGTGCCGGGGCGTTATGTAATCGGTCAGTTTCATCGTGCCGTGCCTCCCCGGGACCCGCGGGTCCCGAACGCCGTTCGATATTCCGGAAAGATAATCAACCGTCCCCCCGTTGGCAAGGCTCGCCGAAGGCCCCCTAGAGCTCGCTGAACGCGCGCTCGACGCGGTCCTTTCCCCGGACGACGAGCACGGCGCAGCCCACCTTGCGGAGTATCCGCTCCCCCTCCTCGTAGAAGGAATCGCGCAGGCTCAGCACCTCGCCGAGCTCCCCCTGGACGAGGAGATCGTAGCCCCCGGCGGCCACTTCCTTGACGACCTCCTCGTGCACGACCCCCTTGCGGAGGATCGTCTCGACCTTGACGCCCTTCTTCTCGCCGAGCTTCACGACGTAGTTGAGGTAGCGCTTGCCGTCGTCCTCGAGGGAGCGCTCGTAATCCATCTTTTCCATCTGGACGAACACCTTCGCGCCGAGGAGCTCGGAGAGCAGGTTCTCGTTCACCGCGTAGATGGCGGTGAGCGCCGAGCCGAACGTCTTCGCCATGACGATCGCGAACTGCGACGCCGTTATCGAGGGCTCGCTCCCGTCGATATACAGGAGTATCTTCGCGAATGGATGGCTCATGTGGCCGCCTCTTTCCTTTGCTGGAGGCGGTCCTTCACGAGCTTGTTCACGAAGAACGCCTCCCGATCCATTTCCTCGAGCGACATGACGATATATTTCAGCGTCTCGTTGTAGTCGGGGATGAATATCTTCTCGAGCGCGTTCACGCGCCGCACCGTTTTGGCGACCTCGCGCGCGAGGCGCATGAGCGAGATGCGCGCCTCGGCGAGCTGGCCGAGGAGCTTGAGGACCTCGCGGAACCGCAGCACCGATTCGTCCACCCACACGCTGCTCTCGGCCGCCGCGACGTAGGGGGATTTGTCCTCGATGTCGACCCGCACCTTCGGGATCGAGACCCCCATCACGCGCCGCTCGGAGAACTTTATGTCGGAGCGCAGGTGCATGCCGAGCGAGACGTTGCCGATCTCGCGGCGCCCCATCCGCAGCATCGCCTGATCGAGCGCCCGGTAGGCGGTCTCGAGCCGTTTCTCGACCTCCACCTGCGCCTCGACGGCCCGGTCGATGAGCCCCATGAGCTCGACGACGAGGATCTTGCGCTTCTGATCGAGCAGCTCCCAGCCCTCCTCGGCGAAGGAGAGATCGCGCTTCACCTTCTGGAGGTTGGTCTTGGTCGGAGCCACTTCGTAGCGCGCCATCGCCTGTTCCGTTCCCCCCGCCCCTCGGCGGGTCCCGCGCCGGGCTTCCGCGGCCCGCCGCGCTATTTGCCGTAGAACTTGTTCAGCTCCTCTTCGCTGATCCGGTGCAGCTCCTCCTTCGGCAGGTAGGAGAGCACCTTCCATCCGATGTCGAGCGTCTGGACGATGCTGCGGTCCTCGTACTCGCCCTGCGTCAGGTACTCGCGCTCGAACCGGTTCCCGAAATCGAGATAGATCTTGTCGAGCGGCGTGAGCTCCTCCTCGCCGATGACCGCGGCGAGCGCCCGCACGTCCTTGACGTGCGAGTAGGCGGCGAAGAGCTGGCTCGCCACGTGCGCGTGGTCGCCGCGGGTCATCCCCTCGCCGATCCCGTCCTTCATGAGACGGCTCAGCGACGGCAGCCCCGCGATCGGCGGGTAGATGTTCCGCTGGTCGAGCTCGCGCTCGAGCACGATCTGCCCCTCGGTGATGTAGCCGGAGAGGTCGGGCACCGGATGCGAGATGTCGTCGTTCGGCATCGTGAGGATGGGCATCTGGGTGATCGATCCGTCGACGCCCTTGAGCATCCCCGCGCGCTCGTAGATGGCGGAGAGGTCGCTGTAGAGGTAGCCGGGGTAGCCCTTGCGGCTCGGGATCTCCTCGCGCACCGTCGAGATCTCGCGGAGCGACTCGCAGTAGTTCGTCATGTCGCTGAGAATGACGAGGACGTGCATGTGGAGCCGGAAGGCGAGGAACTCGGCGGCCGTGAGGGCCACGCGCGGCGTCACGAGGCGCTCGACGGAGGGGTCGTCGGCGAGGTTCAGGATGAAGACCACCTTCTCGAGCACGCCCGATTCCTCGAAGTTGCGCACGAAATACCGCGAGACGTCGTGTTTGATCCCCATCGCGGCGAAGACGACGGCGAAATCCGTGTCCTCGCCGACGATCTTCGCCTGCCGGGTGATCTGGGCGACGAGCTTGTTGTGCGGGAGCCCCGTGCCCGAGAATATCGGGAGCTTCTGCCCGCGCACGAGGGTGTTCATGCCGTCGATCGCCGATATGCCGGTCTGGATGAACTTGCGGGGGTACTCGCGCGCCGTCGGATTGATGGCGAGCCCGTTGACGTCCATCATTTCCTCGACCATCGGCGGCGGTCCGCCGTCGATCGGCTCGCCGAGCCCGTTGAACACGCGGCCGAGGATCTCCGTGCCGACGCCGAAGCGGAGCGATTCGCCGCGGAACCGGATCCGCGTCTCGGGGATCGAGAGCCCCGAGGTGCCTTCGAAGACCTGAATGACGGCGGCCCCGTCGGCGGTCTCGAGCACCGTCCCGAGGCGCACGCGTCCCTTCGAGTCGACGATCTCGGCGATCTCGTTGTACCCGACGTTGTGGATCCCCTTGACGAAGATCAGCGGGCCGGAGACCTGATTGATGCCGATGTACTGGCGCCCCTCGGCGCGGTGCCTCATGTCAATCATGCGTATCACCGTTTTTCATTCGAACATCTCCGTCACCTGCTGCATCGAGCGGTGGAGTTTATCGCGGATCGCATCTATCTTTTCGGCCTCGTCGTTCGAGACCGAGAACTTCATGCGGAGGATATCCGAGTACACTTCGAGCTTCTTGAGCTGGTGGATGTTCGCGCCCTTCTTGATCGCCTCGAGCCCGAGCGTGTAGTAGTCGGTGATGACGCGGAGCATCTTTATCTGCTTCTCCGGCGTGCAGAACATGTCGATCTTGTCATAGCTGTTCTGCTGCAGAAAGGCGTTCTTGAAGATCTCGCACGTCTCGAGCACGATCCGCTGCGTGTCGGGCAGCACGTCGGGGCCGACGAGCTTGACGACTTGCTGCAGCTTCCCCTCCTGCTGGAGCAGGTTGAGGATCTGGTGGCGAAGCCCGATCCACTCGCCGTTCGAGCGGTCCTGCCACCAGTCGGAGATCTCGTCGACGTACTCGCTGTAGCTGTCGAGCCACGAGATCGCCGGGTAATGGCGCGCGTTCGCGAGCTGGCGGTCGAGCGCCCAGAGGCAGCGCACGAACCGCTTCGTGTGCTGCGTCACGGGCTCGGAAAAATCGCCGCCCGGCGGCGAGACCGCGCCGGCGATGCTGATCGATCCCTCCCGCCCGGAGAAGGTCTGCACCATCCCGGCCCGCTCGTAGAACTCGGCGAGCCGCGTCGGCAGGTACGCGGGAAACCCTTCGTCCGCGGGCATCTCCTCCATGCGCCCCGAGAGCTCGCGGAGCGCCTCCGCCCAGCGCGAGGTGGAGTCCGCCATGATGGCGACGTGGTACCCCATGTCGCGGTAGTACTCCGCGATCGTGATCCCCGTGTAGATCGAGGCCTCGCGCGCCGCCACCGGCATGTTGGAGGTGTTCGCGATCATGATCGTGCGCTCCATGAGCGGGCGCTTCGTGCGCGGGTCGATGAGCTCGGGGAAGCTCATGAGCACGTCGGTCATCTCGTTCCCGCGCTCGCCGCAGCCGATGTAGACGATGATGTCGGCGTCGCACCACTTCGCGAGCGCGTGTTGGATCATCGTTTTGCCGGTGCCGAAGCCGCCCGGCACGACGACCGTGCCCCCCTTCGCCTGTGGAAAGAGCGTGTCGATCACGCGCTGTCCGGTGACGAGCGGGAGCCGGAGCGGCAGCCGCGCCTTCGAGGGGCGCGGCGTGCGCACGGGCCAGCGCTGGTGGAATTTGACCTCGATCGCCTCTCCCGACGTCCCCTCGACGCGGAGCGCCGTCTCGTCGATCGTGTGGGGGCCGGCCGGGGCCGCCCAGACGACCCGTCCCTTCACGCCCGGGGGAACGAGGAGACGGTGCTCGATGAACGACGTCTCCTGGATGGCGCCGAAGATCTCCCCGCCCTCGACGACCGCGCCGGCCGTCATCGCGGGAACGAACTCCCACGTTTTCTCCCGCATGAGCGGCGTCGCGTGGATCCCCTTCTGTATGTACCCGCTGCCGGAGCTGTCGCGGATCACCTCGAGCGGCCGCTGGACGCCGTCGTAGATCGTGCCGAGAAGCCCGGGGCCGAGCTCGACCGAGAGCGGCACGCCGGGGCTGTATATGTTCGATCCCGGGCGAAGTCCCGTCGTGTCCTCGTACACCTGGATCGCCGCCCGGTCGCGGTCGAGCTTCACGATCTCGCCGACGAGATGATCCTCGCCCACCTCGACGAGATCGAGCATCTTGGCGTTCGCGACCTCCCGGGCGTGCACGACGGGTCCGATGACCTTCGCTACCTTTCCGATGATCTCAAGCACGGCACTCTTCCTCTTTCTTCGCTCGCAACCGCCGCGCGGCCCGTCCGCGCCGGACGCCTATTCGATCCTGTCGTGCGGGGAGAAGACCTCCTCGAACACGAACGATCTCGTCTCCTCGCGAAAACGGTACAGACGCGCCTCGAACGTGTTGTCGAAGATCACGTTTCCGCCCGGCACGCTCACCTGCACGCCGCCGAGCGCGGCGCCGGGGAGCGGCTTCGCCTCGAGGGAGCGCACGGAGCGCCCCTCCGCCTTCATGATCTCGCGGATGCGCGGGAAGGACTTCGCCTCGAGGAGCGCGATGTCCCGGCGGTCGGCGTGCACGACGAAGGAGTCCCCCTCGAGCACGCGGATCGCCTCGGCGGCGAGTCCGGCGAGAACGGCGGCGTAATCGGCGCGCGAGCGCGCCTCCTCGACCGCCGCGTTCACCCGCGACATGACCGCCGTCACGACCTCCTCGCGGGCGCGCAGCTTGATGCGGCGCACCTCGAGACTCACGCTCGACAGCGTCCGCCGCTTCGCCGTCTCTCCGCGCTCGACGGCGTCCTTCACGATCCGCTCGCCCGCCTGCCGGGCCTTCGCCTCGGCTCGCGAGACGATCTCGTCGGCGGTGCGGCGGGCCTTTCCCGTGATCGACTCGACTTCCTTCGCCCCGTCCTCGCGGATCTGCTCGCAGATCTTGTCGACCGATTCTTGTTCCGTCAACGCTCGTGTCCTCCCGTGCCTCGCCGCCGCCGCGTCACACGCTGATGCCGACCGCGGACCGGACCATCTGCCGGATCGACACGCGCCCCGGCATCGGCCCCGTCCGGTCGGGGATCTCGATGATGAGCGGAAAGCTCCGCCCGAAGGTGTATTTCTCCATCTCCTCGCGGAGCCCGGCCGCCGCCCGTTCGTTGATGACGACGATGCCGATGTCGGGCGAGGCGAACGCCCTCTTGAGCGCCTCGCGGGCCTCGTCCGCGCTCTCCACCGTCTCCCCCTCGACCCCGACGAGCCCGAACCCGGCGACCGTGCTCTCGTCTCCGATGACGAAAAACTGCATCCCTCACGCTCCGTTCGCGCGGGCCGTCCCCGCCCGGCGCGCGCCGCCGCGGCC
>JAGUZZ010000275.1:0-14848 GCA_020060525.1 bacterium
GAGGCCGGTCCAGAGAAGGTGGCTATGGAGCCGCTCGAGCTCGGCGGCGATGCAGCGGATGAACTGGGCCCGCAGCGGCACCTCGATCTGGCAGAGGTCCTCGACCGCCTTGACGTAGGCGTACGGATGAGAGCACGAGCAGATGCCGCAGATGCGCTCGACGAGGAAGGGAACCTGGTCCCACGTCTTGTGCTCGGAGAGGAGCTCGATCCCGCGGTGGCTCCAGCCGATCGTCTGATCGATCTTCACCACGCGCTCGCCCTCCACGTGGAGCTCGAAGAATTCGGGCTCCTCGAGGATCGGATGGAACGGGCCGATCGGAATCTTCTTCACCATTACGGGTTCTTCCCTTTCGGCGGACGTCCCGCGACCTCGTCCGAGCGCCAGTCGCCGTCGTCGCGGTTGCGGACAAGCGGATGGCCGTCCTTCATCTCGCGCTTGGCCGGATAGAAGTCGGCCGGCCGCGTATCGGACCGCAGCACCGGCCGCAGATCCGGATGGTTCCGGAAGGTCACTTCGTACATCTCGAACATCTCCCGCTCGATCCAGTTCGCCCCGGGGATCACCGGGGTGATCGAATCGAGCGTCGGATGCGGCTTGGCGGCGAACGTTTTTATCGTCACGTAGTAGTGCTCGCGGTCGAACGGCATGAAGAACATGACCTCGACGCCGTCGCGGTCGTCCACCGCGGCCCCCGTGTCGAAACGGGCGTCGAGCTCCTCGAAGAGGAACCGGGCGAGGTCGACCCAGATCTCGTTCTCCGCGTATACGTAGACGCGCTTCGGCGAGCGCTCGGCGATCTTTACCTTGGCGCCGAACCGCTCCGCTATCCGCCGTTTCACTTCTTCGCGTTCCATGTCTCTCTCTTCGCCCGGGGCCGGCGCGGCCGCGATCCGCCCGCGGGAGCTAAAGCTGGCTCAGAACCTTCACGATCCCGGAGATGATCGTCTCCGGCTTCGGCGGGCATCCCGGAATGTAGGCGTCCACCGGTATGTACTTGTCCATCGGACCCACGACGTTGTACCCGTCGCGGAAGATGCCGCACTTGCAGCCGCACGCGCCGAACGCGACGACCTTGATCGGTCTCGGCGCGGCCTCGTAGAGGCGCCGCAGGCGCGGGAGCACGTTCGCCGTGACGGGGCCGCTCACGAGCAGCACGTCCGCGTGCCGGATGCTCCCGACGAGCACCACGCCGAAGCGCTCCACGTCGAAGCGCGGCGTCAGGCAGTCGAGGATCTCGATATCGCAGTTGTTGCACGCACCCGTGTTCACGTGGAAGACCCACGGTGACTTTTTCAACGCCTTGAGCGCGAGCGACATCAGTGCCTCCGCATCAGTATCCGAGCGTCGCGAGTATCAGCGCGACGGCCGAGAGAACGAACATCGGGCCCCAGAAGAAACGCAGCGCGTGATCGATCCGCACGCGCGGATTCGTATTCTTGACGACGACGATGATGACGACGATCGCGACGTACTTGAGGACCGACGTGAGGATCCTCCAGCCGACGAAGCTCACGCCGCCCCAGAACATCGTGATGATGAAGAGCGGCATCACGAGGTACATGATCGCAGTGTTGAGCCGGACGACGGCGAGCGGCGCGCCCGAGTACTCGATGTGCGTGCCGCCGGCGATCTCCGTCTCGGCCTCGGGGATGTCGAACGGGATGAAGCCGAGCTTCGCTTGCGCGCAGAAGATCGCCACGATGAAGGCGAGGACGCCCGAGACGCTGCCGAGCATCACGCCGTTGTATTCCTGATGGATGAGGATCTTCTCGAAGGAGAAGCTCCCGACCTTGACGACCGTCGTGAGCACCGCCATCACGAGCGGCAGCTCGTAGCCGAACATGAGCTTCATCTCGCGGCTCGCCCCGAGGATGCCGAGCGGATTGCCCGAAGCGCTCCCGCCGATGATGAGGGCGAGCGCCGGAATCGTCATGACGTAGAGCACGACGATCGTGTCGCCGACGAAGGAGACCGTCGGATCGAGGTTCACGAGCCAGAGGATCGTCGAGGCGAGCGTCGCCGCGGCGAGGCCGACGACCGGCATGACGAGGAACCCCGTCGTGCGGGCGCCGGCGGGCACGACGACCTCCTTGCCGAGGAGCTTTATCGTGTCGGCGAACGGCTGGTACCACGGGGGGCCGACGCGGTACTGGACGCGCGCGGTGACCTTGCGGTCGACCCACGTCGTCAGCAGCCCGACCACCGCCGAGAAAACGAACCCCGGGAAGAGGAGGTACTTCACTATGTAGCCGAATGCCGTCATCGTTATCCTTGCTACCTCGGCAGCGTGAAGCGCGCGAGGTACCGTCCGCCCTCGACGGCGCGCTTCATCTTTTTCTCGATCTCCTGAAGCTCCTCGAACACGAGCGCGCCCGACGTGCAGGTCGCGACGCAGCGGGGCTCCTTGCCCTCGGCGAGACGGTCGGCGCAGAGGTCGCACTTCGGCGAGGTGTGCCACGTCGAATACGGGAGCATGACGCCGAACGGGCAGGCCATGATGCACGATTTGCAGCCGATGCAGAGGTTCCGCATCCGCACGATCGTGCCGTTCTCGTCCTTCTTGATCGCTTCCTGCGGGCACACGTTGAGGCAGAGCGGCTCCGCGCAGTGCCGGCAATGGAGCGGAAGGGTCGCCTTTTCCTGAACGTGGCCGTGCTTGAGGTGCCCCTGCCCGTGGTGTCCCGCGGCGCACGCCGCGGCGCACGAGCGGCACGACGTGCAGAGGTTCATGTTTATGTAGATTCTCTTTTCCATATCAGTATCCCGCCCTCTGGCGGCTGAGCTTCGCGGCGACCGGGCCGAGCACGATCTCGCCCGCCGCCGAGAGCCGCCACGGGAAGAGCTTGCGCACGGCGGGGAAATGGATCGTCGCCGCGACGATCTTGCCCGCGAGGCGTTTCGTTATCTCGACCGGCAGCACGATCTCTCCGCCGGCGGTCGAGACGTCGACGCGGTCGCCCTTCGAGAGCCGAAGCCCCGCCGCGATCTCCTCGGAGACCATGAGCACGGCGTCGGGGCAGGTGATCTCGGACCAGTGGAAGTTCCTGCTCGCCGAGCCGTCGGCCGCGTGGACCGCTTCGCTCCACGGAATGAGCGCGATCTCCGCGCCGGCGATCTCCTTCTGGGCCGAGACGTACTCGGACCACTCGACCGAGAGGCCGTCCGTCGAGGCCGAGCGGTTTGCGAGGCGCTTCGGGGCGCCGGCGGGAGCGAGCTCGCTCCCCATCTCCCGAGCGAGCATCGCGAGGAAGTCGCCGTCCGAAACGCACCCCGCGACCGGCTTCATGACGTCGGCGCGGACGATATCCTCGCCGAAGGCCGGCGACACGGTGCCCGGCTTTTCCATGAGGGTGGCCGCCGGGATGACGATGTTGGCGCGCTCGGCGGTCTGATTCCAGAAGATCTGCGTCGTCACGGTGAAGCGCTTCTCGCGCATCGCCTTTTCGATCGGCCCCGCCGGATAGGCGGAGAAGAGGTCGAGCCCGAGGATGACGAGCGCCCGCAGCTCGGCGTCGGCGAGCTTGCGGATGCAGTCGCTCGCGCCGGAGGCCGCGAGCGTCGAGTAGACGCCCCACGTGTTCTGCTGAACGAACTGCGGCACGAACTCCCGCTCTCCCGGCATGAGGCGCGAAAGCGCTTCGGCGAACGAATAGACGAGCGCCGGCGCGCCGAAGCGCCCGAATATGTTGGAGACGTAGACGGCGGTCTTCGCGGCGCCGAGCATCGACTGCGCGGCCCCCGCGATCGCGTCCTTCGAGACGCCGCCGAGCCGCTCGATCTCGGACCAGTCGGCCTTGTCGAGAAGCTGCTTGAGTCCTGCGGGGAGCTCGGCCTTCGTCTTTTCGGCGGCCGCCTTGAGGAGGCCGGCCGCGACGGCGGCCTCCCCGCCGGGCTTGCAGCGCAGGTGCCGGTTCGAGAACCACGCCGTGTGGTTCGTATCCGGGCTCACGACGATCGTTTCGCTCCCTCGCGCGCCGTACCTGCCGGGCAGGATGTTCTTGGCGGTGCAGGGATGCTCGGAGAACGGATCTCCGAAGACGAGCGAAACGGCCCGCTCGCCCGCGGGCTTCGGTCCGGCGGGCTTCACTCCCGAAAAGTCCCGGGCGAGGTGCGCGCGGAAGAGCGGCGCGTCGTCCGGGGCGAAGAGCGCGATATTCTCGGTGCCGACGACCTCGCGCGCGAATCGCGCCGCGAGCGAGGCCTCCTCGTTCGTGAGGTTCTCGCCGAGGAGCACGCCGATCGAGCCCGCGCCGTGGGCGGCTTTGACGTCGGCGAGGCTTTTGGCCGTCTCGCTCACGGCCGCGGCGATCGTCGTCCGCTCGCCGAGCATGAACGGATAGTTGATGCGCTTCGGGTGGGAGAGGAGCTCGGCGAGCGCGTTCCCGCGGGCGCAGAGGCTGCCCCCGAACTTCGAGTCCGCGCTCCGGTCCCAATCGACCGACAGGAGCGCGTCCTTGCCGAAGATAGGTCCGCGCTCCCCGCCGGCGACGACGAGCGGGCAGGCGAGCGAGCAGAGCGGACAGTTGCCTTTCAGTTCCTTCATACGCCTTTCGCGGCGCCGGCCGCCTCGCGCGCCCGCGCCGGGAACGACTATCAGCCGAACACGTTCGGAACGTGCTTGATCTTGTCGTAGCACATGTCGGGGCCGTCGACGCACAGGTAGTAGTGCCCCACGTTGCAGCGGCCGCATTTTCCCATGCCGCACGACATCTTCCGGTTCATCGAGAGGTAGATCTGCGGCGGCTTGTACCCGACCTCGAGGAGCTTCAGCGTGACGAACTTGAGCATGATCTCGGGGCCGCACGAGACGGCGATCGAGTTGTCGAGATCGATGTCGAGCCCGTCGAGCAGCGTCGTGACGAGCCCCACGCGCCCCGTCCAGCCCGCCGCCGGGACGTCGATCGTGTTGGTGAAGTCGACGTTCGGAGCGGCCTTGGACCAGCCGTCGTACTGGCGCTTGAAGCAGAGCTCCTCGGGGCTTCGGGCGCCGTATTTTATCGACACCCTCTTGTATTTCTTCGGGTTCTCGAGGAGGGCGTAGATGAGCGACCGGAGCGGCGCGAGCCCCACGCCTCCGCCCACGACGAGGGCTTCCTTGCCCTCGAGCTTCTCCATCGGATACCCCTTGCCGAACGGGCCGCGCAGCCCGACCTCCGCGCCGGGCTTGAGGGCGTGGAGCGCGTCGGTGATCTTGCCCGTGCGCAGGATCGTGATCTCCATCTTCTCGGCGACGCTCGGGGACGAGCTCGGTGTGAACGGCGCCTCGCCGTATCCCGGCACGGTGAGCTGCATGAACTGGCCGGCCTTGAACTTGATCGGGCGCGACGGCGCGAGGACGAACGTCTTGATCGTCGGGGTCTCGACGATGACGTCCTCGACGACGGTCTCTATCGGGTAGTACGGATTCTTCATCTCGCCCTAGGCCTTCGCGGCTCCCGCCGTTTTCTGTATCGTCCGGAGCGATTCCCGCATGTCGATGCCCGCCGAGCACGTGTCGACGCAGCGCCCGCAGCCCGTGCAGAACACCGCGCCGTGGCTCTGCACGAGGTAATCGTACTTGTGGTAATAGCGGTGCTTCACCCGGTCGGTGAGACGCGGCCGCGGATTGAGCATGCCCGCCATCCGGGCGTAGCCCGTGACCTGGCAGGAATCCCACGTGAATATCCTCTGGAAATGCGATCCGTCCGCGCGCTGGTCGTAGAGGAGGAAGCAGTAGCACGTCGGACAGATGTTCGTGCAGGCGCCGCACTCGACGCACCGCGCCGAGATGTCGTCCCACGCCTCGTTCTGCAGCGCCGCGCGAACGATCTCCGTGAGCTTCGCGTCCGCTTTCGGGAAGGAGCGGTTCTGCTCCTCGAGCTTCCGGACGACCGCCCCGCGCGCGTCGTCGCGCATCTTCACTTGGGCGTCGCGCGCCTCGGCGAAGAGGTCCCTGCTCTCCTTGACGAGCTTCTCGCCGCGCTCGCTCGCCGCTTCGGCGAGGTAGCCGCCCTGAACCTTCGCGATCGATATGTCGCAGCCCTTCTCGGGCCACGGCTTGCCGCCGAGCAGGTTGCAGAAGCAGCTCGCGCCGCATTCGCCGCAGTCCGCGCCGATGAGAATCATCCGGTCGCGGCGGATCTTGTAGAAGGGATCGGTGAACTCCCCTTCCGTCTCGACCTTGTCCACGAGGGCGAGCGCCGCGAGATCGCATCCGCGCGCGCCGACGATCACGGTCGCCGGGAAGGTCTTCTCGTCCGGCATCTCGTCGCCCTCGGTCGAGGGATATCCGGCGACGGGGCACCGCAGGAGCTGCGCGAAGGTCTTGAGCGGCTCGACCGTACGGTAGCCGTCGAGAGCGAGGTTTTCGGGGAGGGGAAAGTTCTCGACGCGCTCGAGACGGAGCTTGCCCGACTCGGCGTTGCGCACGGGGACGAAAAGTTCCCCCTGCGCTGAGAGCTTCTTCAGGAAGCGCTCGAAGTTCGTTGCGTCAATAAAATACATGCGCTCGCGATTGAGGGACAAAATCGACCACTGAAGCGCACGGCCCTTGCATGGAGTCGACGACGCTCCGGTGGCCCGACAAAACAGCGCTAATTATCTATGAACGCGGACGACTGTCAAGGTGTTTTTTTTACTTTTCCGCGAGAAGCTTCTCGACCGCCTCCCTGAGCTTCGGCCCGCGCACGTTCTTGTAGCGGATGTTCCCCGCGCGGTCGACGAGGAAGGTCGCCGGGATCGCGCTCACGCCGTAGGCCCTCGCAATCCCGCTCTGCCAGCCTTTCCCGTCGAAGAGCTGCGGCCATTCCATCTTGTTTTCCCGTATGAAGTTGTCGAATTGGGTCCTGTTCTCGTCGAGGGAGACGCCGATGATCTCGAACCCCTTCTTGTGGAACTCGTTGTAAGTCCTTATGACGTTCGGCATCTCCATCCGGCAGGGAGCGCACCAGGCGGCCCAAAAATCGATGAGAACGACCTTGCCGCGGTACTTCGCGAGATCGACGCGCTTGCCCTGATGCGACGTGCCGGAGACGCCGGCCGCCGGGGCGCCGATCTTGACGCGCCGCAGCGCTTCGACGCGCGAGAGCTCGCCCGAGGCCGCCTCGACG
This sequence comes from bacterium, assembly GCA_020060525.1. GTDB lineage: Bacteria > Krumholzibacteriota > Krumholzibacteriia > Krumholzibacteriales > Krumholzibacteriaceae > SSS58A. Next base: position 7,092 of record JAGUZZ010000275.1, read on the forward strand.
ATGCGCGGGTCCACGGCGAGGCCGGCGCCGGCCACTTCGCGGAGCAGCTTCTCGGCCTCGTCGTACCGCTCGAGCGCGATCTGGCTCGACGCGAGGACGAACTTGGCCTGCGCCCTCTGGTCGGGGCTCTTCTCTCCCGGCGCCTTCAGGTAGGCGTCGATATGCTCGATCGCCTTCGCGGGCGATCCCGCGCTCGAGTAGATCCTGCCGAGCGCGAAGTGAGCCTCTCCGGCCTCTTGGGACTTCGGGTGCCGCTTGATGAAATCCCCGAGCGAGCGCTCGAGGAGACCGAAATACTCGTGGGAAGCCATGGCGCCCTGCTTCGCGCGGAGCTCGTCCGTGAGACGTTTGAACTCGCGCGCCGCGTCGGTTTCGGCGAAGACCGCAGCCGCCGCGAGCGCGACGAGCCCGGCCGCGAAGGCGGCGAAAACCGATCTCGATCTCATGCCCTGCACCTCTCGATATCTCCTGTCATAACGAGAGAGTGCGCCCCGGCGGGCGCACTCTCGAGGACGACGTATTCCGAGCCGGCTACTTGCCGGTCTTGGGGGCTTTTTCCGACGCGTCCGAGACGCGCACGGTGCCGATGAGGTCGAGGTTGAGAACCTTGTACCTCGGATGGCTCGTGTGGATCTTGACCGAGCCCATGTACTGTCCGATCCTGCTCGATGGGCGCACCCAGACGGTGCCCCGGAACGATTTGCCCGGCACGAGCTCCTGGATCTTCACGGTGATCTCGTCGCTCGTCGGCTCGACCTTGAGGATCTTGAGCGAATCGCCCCGCGCCGAAACGATGTTGAACTGGCGCTCGAAACTCTTGGTCGCGCCGGGCGGAATCACCATTTCGCTGAAGTAGATGCGGTCGGGATGGAGCTCGACCTCGGGGGCGATCGTTATGGAGAGCTGCAGCTTCTTTTCCTTGAGCTTCGGAAAATCGGTCATGAGCACGACGCCCGCGACGAAGCTCTCCGGCGCCATCTCCTTCTTGCGCCATACCTTGAGGCGGTACTTCTTGCCCTTTTCGATCGTCTCGAGCTTGAGCCCGATCTTCTCCTCGAACCCCTTCCGCTTCGCCTCGTCGTCCCACCGCACGCCGGTGATGTTCACGGGGCTCGCGAGCAGGTTCGTGATGACGCTCTCGATCTTGAAGTCCTCCTCGACGAATCCGGCCCACCGGAGCTCCTTGGAGAACTCGAAGACCTTCTTGATGTTCATCTGAATGGACAGGCTGAAGCTCGCGTGCTCGGGGTCGTTCGTCCTCACGGCGAAATTCTTCTCCGAGAAGCCGGGGTAGAGCTTCCGTCCGTCGATCTTCACGTTTACCCGGCCCTCCTTCCCGGGAGGGATGGCCTTGTCGTAGTCGGCCACGGAGCAGCCTCAACCGGGTTTGACGCTGAGGATCTGCAGCTCTCCGGCGCCGGTGTTCTTAATGACGAACGAATGCGAGTAATCCTGCCCCTCGAGCACCTCTCCGAGGTTCACGGTCTTCTCCGGGATGACGGCGACCGGTTTCTTCTCCGCCGGGACGCCCCGAGGGTTCGCCTGGGCGAAGCACGCCGCCGTGAAGACCCCGGCGAGGACGAACGCGAGGGACAACACGATGATTTTTCTGAGCATAGCCTAATTGCCCTCCATGCGGTTGCAATTCCTGAAGGGGCGACCAATCAATAGATTATACGCGATCGAGGGGGGTCGTTCCACTGAAATATTTCCCGGCGAGAGGGCCCCGGCGCGGGCGAAGCGGACGAGGGGAGGCCGCCTTGACAGGCGGGGTGCAAGGCGTTATGTTCGCTCAGATGGCGCTGGCCGCGCTCGGAAAGGAAGGACCTCATGGCCGACAAATCTTTCAACGCGTTCGAGATGGCGCAGGCGCAGTTCGACCGCGTCGCGGGTCTTCTCGACCTCGACGAGGCGACGCGACAACTCCTCAGATATAACCTGCGCGAATATCACGTGAGCATCCCCGTCCGGATGGACGACGGGAGCCACAAGGTGTTCCGGGGGTTCCGCGTGCAGCACAACGACGCGCGCGGCCCCGCGAAGGGCGGCATCCGCTTCCACCCGATGGAGACGATCGACACCGTGCGCGCGCTCGCCATGTGGATGACGTGGAAGTGCGCGGTCGTCGACATCCCGCTCGGGGGCGGCAAGGGCGGCGTCATCTGCGATCCGCACCACCTGAGCATGCGCGAGCAGGAGCAGGTCTGCCGCGGCTGGGTGAGGCAACTCTCGAAGAACATGGGACCCCTCACCGACGTGCCGGCGCCCGACGTCATGACGAGCGCGCAGCACATGCTCTGGATGCTCGACGAGTTCGAGACGATCCGCGGCGAGAAGCTCCCCGGCTTCATCACCGGCAAGCCGGTCGGCATGGGCGGCTCCCTCGGGCGGACCGAGGCGACGGGCTTCGGCGTGGTCTTCACGATCCGCGAGGCCCTCAAGGAGCTCAACATCCCGCCGAGCGAAACGACGGCGAGCGTTCAGGGGTTCGGCAACGTCGCGCAGTACGCCATCGATCTCTACCAGCAGATCTGGGGGAAGGTCGTCTGCGTCTCGTGCTGGGATCAGACCGACCAAACTTCCTACTCGTTCCGCAAGAAGAACGGCATCGATCTCGCCGAGCTGCGCGGCATCACCGACCGTTTCGGCGGCATCGACAAGGCCAAGGCGAAAGAGCTCGGCTACGAGATCCTTCCGGGCGACGCGTGGCTCGAGCAGGACGTCGACATCCTCATTCCCGCGGCCCTCGAGAATCAGATCACCGCTGCGAACGTGAAGAAGATCGGCGACCGCGTGAAGATCATCGCCGAGGGCGCGAACGGCCCGACGAGCCCGGAGGCCGACGCCGCGATCGCGAAGCGGAAGATCTTCATGATCCCCGATCTCCTCGCCAACGCGGGCGGCGTGACCTGCAGCTACTTCGAGCAGGTCCAGTGCAACATGAACTACTTCTGGGAGAAGGACGAGGTGCTCGGCAAGCTCGACGTCAAGATGACCTCGGCCTTCGCCGCCGTGAGCGAGCTCGCGAAGAAGCGCGGGATCTACATGCGCGACGCCGCGTACGTCATCGCCGTCGGACGCGTCGCGCGGGCCTGCAAGGACCGAGGGTGGGTGTAAGAGCCCCTCTCCGGACGGCGACCGAACGATAACGCCGGAAGGCTCCCCCCCGCGGGGGAGCCTTCCGCGCCGACCCGCCGGCGGAAGAGCGAGGATCCTCGGCATGCGAAAGAGGATATACAGCCCGCACCGCGGATCCCTCGCGCGTTTCGACCGGCAGTTCCTTTCTTCGGCGTCTCGGTTCACCTACATCGGTTCGGGGGAGCTCGGCGGCAAGGCGCACGGCCTCGCCCGGGTCAAGGGGATCCTCGACGCGAAGTTCCGGAACGCCTTCGCCCCCGCCGTCGAAGTGGCGATCCCGTCACTCACGGTCGTCACGACCGATCTCTTCGACCTTTTCATGAAGGAGAACGATCTCTTCGAGATCGCGTACTCGGGAGAGCGGGACGACCTCGTCGCGCACGCGTTCCAGCGCGCCTCTCTCCCCGTGCAGCTCGTCGGCGACCTGCGCGCGCTCGTCGAGCAGGTCCACACGCCGCTCGCGGTCCGCTCGTCGAGCCTCCTCGAGGACGCCATGTTCGAGCCGTTCGCGAGCGTGTACGCGACGAAGATGGTGCCGAACAACCAGCCGGACGCCGACACGCGCTTCCGAAAGCTCGCCGAGGCGATCAAGTTCGTCTACGCCTCGACTTTCTTCCGTTCGGCGCGCAATTACATGAAGGCGACCCACCACGCGACGATCGACGAGAAGATGGCGGTGATCGTGCAGGAGGTCGTCGGCGCGCGCTTCGGAGACCGCTTCTACCCGCACATATCGGGGGTGCTCCGCTCGTACAACTTCTACCCCGTCGGCTACGCGAAGCCGGAGGAGGGCGTGGCGGAGCTCGCGCTCGGACTGGGCCGCACGATCGTCGACGACGGCGTCGCGTGGTCGTTTTCGCCGAGCTACCCGCGGATCGACCCGCCGTTCAAGTCGACCCGCGACATGCTCAAGCACACGCAGACCCGGCTCTGGGCCGTCAATATGGGCAAGCCGCCCGAATACGACCCGATCAACGAAACCGAATACCTCGTCCAGGTCGGGATCGAGGAGGCGGAGTACGACGGAACGATCCGGCACCTCGCCTCGACGTACATCCCCGCGGACGACGCCGTCGAAATGGGGATCGAGGCGCGCGGGCCGCGGATCGTCGATTTCTCGCCGATCCTCAAGGCGGGCCTCCTGCCGCTCCCCGAGCTGCTCCGTTCCCTCAAGGAGACGTGCGAGGAGATGCTCGGCGCCATGGTCGAAGTGGAGTTCGCCGCGACCCTCGACCGGGAGCGCTGCGCCCCGGCGTCGTTCGGCTTTCTGCAGGTGCGCCCGATGGTCGTCTCGACGGCGGCCGTCGATCTCGACGAGACGGAGCTCGCCGGAGAACGCGTCCTCCTCTCCTCGGAGACGGTGCTCGGCAACGGCGCGCTCGATACGATCCGCGACGTCGTGTACGTGGACCCCGATCGCTTCGACGTCATGAAATCCCGCGAGATCGCCGCCGAGATCGAGCGGCTGAACGGCCCGCTCGTCGAAGCGCGGCGGCCCTACCTCCTCATCGGGCTCGGCCGGTGGGGGACGACAGACCCGCTCGGCGGGATTCCGGTGGATTTCGGCCAGATATCCGGGGCCGCGGTGATCGTCGAGGCGTCGCTGCCGAACCTGGCGTTCACGCTGAGCCAGGGATCGCATTTCTTCCATAACGTCACGAGCTTCAAGATCCTCTACTTTTCGATCCGCCATCACGACGAGCACGGCATCGACTGGGGCTGGCTGCGGCGGCAGGAGCGCCGGTGGGACGGCGCGTTCGCGAGCCGCGTCGAGCTCGCCGCCCCCCTCCTCGTGAAGGTGGACGGCCGGAGCGGCCGGGGAGTGATCCTCCATGATTGACCATTCGAGAAAACTCGACGACATCATCCGGTTCTCGCGCGAGCGCGAGAAGGAGCTCGAATGCCTCTACCGGATCGAGGAGATCCTCAAGAAACCGGGGCTCGAGATCGACCGGGCGCTCGAGACGATCGTCGACGCCGTCCCGTCCGGCTGGCAATACCCCGAAGCCTGTCGCGTGAGGATCGACGTCGGCACCGAAACGTACGCGCCGCCCGGCTTCGAGGAGACGCCGTGGGCGCAGAAGGCCGATATCTTCGTGCAGGGGAAGAAGGCGGGCGAGATCGGCGTCTACTACACGAAGGAGCTGCCGCCCGCCGACGACGGCCCCTTCCTCACGCACGAGGCGAGGCTGCTGCGGGCGATCGCCGACCGGCTCGGCAGCTTCATCTTCCACCGCAGGATCGAACAGGCGGTGAAGGACCTGCCCGATATCAGGCCGGACGAAGGCGGCGGCGACTGGAAGGTCGTTCTCGAGCTCCTGCGGCAGACCGACCGGAACCTCTTCGTCGCCGTGACCGAACGGATGCTCAACCTCCTCTGCTGGCGCGGCGTCGAGGAGGCGGAGCGGCTGCGCGAGAGATCCGGCGAGCCCGAGACCGCCGCTCCGGACGAATCGTCCGGTCTCGTGAACCGGCCCGGGCGCCGGGCGGTCCTCGAGATCACGGACGAGAAGAGCCGCGAGATATTCGGGATCGCCGCCGAGCATTACACGGACGACCAGCTCCTCGCGTACATCCGGAACTGGATACTCGACGACAAGCTCAAGTTTCTCGTCCGCGTCGCCAGCCGGAACCTCCCGCTCGCGGAGGTGATCGACGCGCTCCGGCAGTACCGGGACATCCATACCGAAGGGGTCGAGCTCTCCGCCGCCTCGAAGAAAGGCGTGCTCGTCTCGCTCATCCGCCGCTTCCTCTCGAGCCAGCTCAACTACATCCGGATCGCGAAGAGCTACGTGGACGTGAAGGACTTCTTCGAGTTCCTCGACCGCACGATCTACTCCACGGAGAGCAGCGGAAAGCTCGGCGGAAAATGCGCGGGGCTCTTTCTCGCGCGCCAGATCATCGAGAAGTCCCCCGAGTCGAACGATCTGCTGCGCGGGATCAAGACGCCGCGGAGCTGGTACATCACCTCCGACATCCTGCTCCGGTTCCTCAGCTACAACAACATGGACGAGGTGGCCGAGCAGAAGTACAAGGACGTCAACCAGGTCCGTCTCGAGTACCCGCACGTGATACAGACGTTCAAGAACGCGCGGTTCCCGTCCGAGATCGTGCAGGCGCTCTCGGTGGTGCTCGACGAGTTCGGCGACCGCCCGCTCATCATCCGCAGCTCGAGCCTCCTCGAGGACAGCCTCGGCTATTCGTTCTCGGGGAAGTACCGCAGCCTGTTCCTCGCCAATCAGGGCACGAAGCAGGAGCGCCTCGAGGCCCTCATGGACGCCATCGCCGAAGTGTACGCCTCGGTCTTCGGGCCGGACCCCATCGAATACCGCGCCGAGCGCGGGCTCCTCGACATCAGCGAAGAGATGGGGATCATGATACAGGAAGTCATCGGCACGCGGATCGGCGACTACTTCCTTCCGGCGCTCGCGGGCGTCGCCTTCAGCCGGAACGAGTTCCGGTGGTCGCCGCGCATCAAGCGCGAAGACGGCCTCATCCGCATGGTGCCCGGGCTCGGCACGCGCGCCGTGGACCGCACGAGCGACGATTATCCGGTTCTCCTCGCGCCGGGGCAGCCGGGGCTCCGCGTGAACGTGGCGATCGAGGAGATCGTCTACTATTCGCCGAGAAAGCTCGACGTCATCAACCTCAGAACGAACACCTTCGAGACGATGGACGCCTCCGAGCTCCTCCGCCGGCACGGCGACTCGATCCCGATGCTCGAGAAGCTCGTCTCCGTGCACGACGGGCAGAACCTCCGGCGGCCGCTCGCGATGGGCGTCGACGCCGGCGCGGACGCCCTCTATTTCACCTTCGAGGGGCTTATCTCTGACAACGTCTTCGTCCCGCGGGTGAACGGGCTCCTCAAGCTGCTCGAGGCGAAGCTCGGCACGCCCGTCGACATCGAGTTCGCCCACGACGGGCGCGACTTCTACCTCCTCCAGTGCCGGCCGCAGAGCTTCGGCGAGGACGCGGCCCCCGCGCCGATCCCGAAGGACGTGCCGCGCGATTCGATCGTCTTCTCCGCCCGCAGCCACGTCTCGAACGGCCGCGTGCCCGATATCACGCATATCGTGTACGTCGATCCCGAGGCGTACGGCGCCCTCCCGGAGCGGAGCGACCTCCTCGCCGTCGGGCGCGCCGTCGGCCGGCTCAACAAGCTCCTTCCGAAGCGGCAGTTCATCCTCATGGGGCCCGGGCGGTGGGGCAGCAGGGGCGACATCAAGCTCGGCGTGAACATCACCTACTCGGACATCAACAAGACGGCGGTCCTCGTCGAGATCGCGCGCCGGACCGGGGGCTACACGCCCGATCTCTCCTTCGGCACCCACTTCTTTCAGGACCTCGTCGAGGGGGGGATCCGCTACCTGCCGCTCTACCCCGACGACGAAGGGATCGTCTTCAACGAGCGGTTCCTTCTCGGCGCGCCCAACATCCTGGCCGATCTGCTCCCCGAGTACGCGCACCTCGCCGGCGCGCTGAGGCTCATCGACGTGCCGGCCTCGACGGGCGGCAAGGTGCTGCGCGTGCTCATGAACGCCGAGCTGAACGAGGCGATCGGCATCCTCGCCGAGCCTCACGCCGGAGCGGAGCTCCCCGCGGCGCCGCAGGACGACGCC
>JAGUZZ010000215.1:0-14710 GCA_020060525.1 bacterium
CGCGGCGCTCGCCGGCGCGCTCGGACGGCTCACCGTCGCGAGCGGCACGAACGCGCTCAACGCGTCGATCATCCTCGGCGTCATGGCGCTCCCGACCGTCGTGAGCGTCTCCGAGGACGCGCTCGTCGCCGTGGGGAGGGATCTCCGCGAGGGGAGCTACGCGCTCGGCGCGACCCGCGTCGAGACGCTGCTCCGCGTCGTCGTCCCCGCCGCGAAGAGCGGCATCCTCGCCGCCGTGATCCTCGGCGTCATGCGCGCGATCGGCGAGACGATGGTCGTGTGGATGGCCTCGGGGAACGCGGCCAAGGTGCCCGAGCCGTGGTTCAACCTCCTCGAGCCCGTCCGCACGCTCACCGCGACGATCGCCGGAGACATGGGGGAGGCCGACCACGTGTACGGCTCCTCCCGGTATCACGTGCTGTTCGCGATGGCGCTCTGTCTCCTCGCCGTCGCGTTCGTCATGAACCTCCTGAGCGAGCTCGCCGTCCGCAGGCTTCGGCGGGGGAGGAAATAGGGGATGGATCCCGGATCGCGCAAAACGTTCGATCGATCCTTCACCGCGGTGGGGTATTTCTCCATCGCGCTCATGGCGGCGGCTCTCGTCGTGCTCCTCATGCCCATATTCGCCAAGGGATCCGGCGCGTTCGTGTTCCGGGGCACCGTCGAGAACCGCCGGCTCATGCTCGAGAAGTTCGGCCGCGGCGACCGCGCGGCGATCGAAGCGGAGAAGGCGGCCGCCGCCGCGGCGAGGGCGCCCGTGTACGAAGCGATCGCCCGCTTCGAGGCGGCGCTCGACACCGCGGACGCCGAGTACCGGCGCGGCTACCGAAGCGATTTTCGCGAGGTGCAGGAGCTCGTCTCGGAGCTCCTCGGGCCCGCGCCGGGGCAGCAGACGCCCGTGCTCATACGGGACCAGTACGGCCAAACGCGCTGGGATCGCGCCTCCGTGGTGCTCCGTCGCATCCTCTACGTCGAGGACTACGACCATTCCGACGCGACGAAGATGGGGGTCAAGGTCACGACGCCCCGCGTCGATCGCTTTCGCGGCACGGCGCTCGAGCCGCTCTTCGGCGTTCTCGAGCGCGACGCCCGGGCCATGCTCCGTCCGCGGACGACCTTCTACTGGCGCTTTCTCTTCGATCCGTCGTTCGACGCGCATATCTTCGGCGGCATCTGGCCGGAGCTCCTCGGCACCTTCTACCTCGCCGTCGGCGCCATGCTCTTCGCCGTGCCGCTCGGGATCGTCGCGGCGATCTATCTCGCCGAGTACGCCGGCGAGAGCGCGTTCGTCAGCATGCTCCGCACGTGCATCAGCTCGCTCGCCGGGGTGCCGAGCATCGTGTTCGGTCTTTTCGGGCTCGCGTTCTTCATCAACACCCTGCGCGTGTCGCCGTCGAAGAGCGTGCTCGCCGGCTCGCTGACCCTCGCGCTTCTCATCCTCCCGACCGTCATCCGCGCCTCCGAGGAGGCGATAAAATCGGTGCCCGTCGCCTACAAGGAGGCGGCGATGAGCCTCGGCGCGAGCAGGTGGCGCTCGATCGTCACGGTCATTCTGCCGGCCGCGCTCCCCGGCGTACTCACGAGCGTCATCATCAGCATGGGGCGCGCGGCGGGGGAGACGGCGCCCATCATCTTCACGGCGGCCGTGAGCGTGGGGAAACCGCTCGCGATCTGGCAGACGCTCTCGCAGCCGACGCCGGCGCTTCCGTGGAACATTTACAACCTCGCGACCGAGCACGAAGCGGTCGACGAGATCCGCCACGTTCAATACGGCATGGTCCTCACCCTCGTCGTGCTCGTGCTGTTGCTCAACCTCGCCGCGATCGTTCTGCGCGCGAGGGTGTCGAAGAAGCTTCGAGGGTAGAACCGTCGGCCGGCCCGCGGCGGGCCGGGGACCGACATGGAGGTGCGCGACGTGCACGCACGTATCAATCTCGCGGAACAGCCGGCGCGGCCGCCCCGCGGCGGGAACGCCGCGGCCGGCGCCCGGACGCTCATCGCGGCCCGGGAATTCTCCGTCTTCTACGGCTCGAAGGCGGCGGTGGACAAGGCGTCGCTCGACATCCCCGCCGGATTCGTGACCGCGATCATCGGCCCGAGCGGCTGCGGAAAGAGCACGTTCCTGCGCGCGGTCAACCGCATGAACGACCTCATACCCGGCTGCAGCGCGACGGGCGGACTCTCGCTCGACGGACAGGAGATCTACGCCCCCGAGGTCGACGTGGTGGCGCTCCGGAAGATGATCGGAATGGTGTTCCAGAAGCCGAACCCGTTCCCGAAGAGCATATTCGACAACGTCGCGTTCGGTCCGCGCATCCACGGGACCGGCGACCGCTCGAGCCTCGGCGAGATCGTCGAGCGCAGCCTCAGACGCGCCGCCCTCTGGGAGGAGGTCAAGGACCGGCTCGGCGACAACGCCCTCGGCCTCTCCGGCGGCCAGCAGCAGCGCCTCTGCATCGCGCGCGCGATCGCGGTGAATCCGCGGATCCTCCTCATGGACGAGCCCGCCTCGGCGCTCGATCCCCGCTCGACGGCCCGGATCGAAGACCTGATCGGCGAGCTGAGGGGCGATTACACGATCGTGATCGTCACCCACAACATGCAGCAGGCCGCCCGCGTCTCCGATATGACCGCTTACTTCTACGAGGGACGTCTGATAGAATTCGGCGACACCGGCGAGGTGTTCACGAAGCCGAAGGAGAAGCACACCGAAGATTACATCACGGGCCGCTTCGGATGATCCGCGGCGGGAACCGCGGCGCGGCCGCGGCGAAACAATCAAACCGGACGGGGTGAATCGTGTCGAAACATCTGGAACGGGAGATCGAAAATCTCAAGAAGCGCGTGCTCGCGCTGAGCGCCACGGTCGAGGACAACGTCTACAAGGCGGTCCGCGCCCTCACCGAGCGCAACTCGTCGCTCGCCGAAGAGGTGATCGCCTCGGACGACCGCGACATCGATCAGACGGAGATCGAAATCGAGGAGGAATGTCTCAAAGTGCTCGCCCTCCATCAGCCGGTCGCCGGGGACCTGCGCTTCATCGTCGCCATACTCAAGATCAACAGCGATCTCGAGCGGATGGGGGACCTCGCCGTCAACATCGCGGAGCGGGCGGCGTTTCTCGCCTCGCGGGCGCGCGTCGAGATCCCGCTCGATCTCGCGCTCATGGCGGAGAAGACGAAGGAGATGGTCCGCAGGAGCCTCGACGCGCTCGTGAACCGCGATTCGGGGCTCGCCCGCGAGGTGCTCGTCGACGACGACGAGGTGGACGCGATGAACCGCGAGATGTACATCCGCATTCAGGACGCCATCCGCCGGAATCCGGAGGAGCTCGAGAGTCTCATCCATCTCCTCTCGTGCTCGCACCACCTCGAGCGGATCGCCGATCACGCGACGAACGTCGCCGAGGACGTCGTCTACATGGTCGAGGGCGTCATCGTCCGCCACCACGCGGAGGACTACCGCTCGCAGACGTGAAACGAGCCCGCGGGGGCCGGGCTCGCTCGAAAACCGGGAACGCGCCGCCGGCGCGCTCAATCCTCGAGAACGAAGATCACCCGCATCGTCACGCGGTACTCGACGATCTTTCCCTTCTCGATGTGCGCCGTCTGCTTGACGACCTCGAAACCGGTTATCCCGCGGAGCGTCTTGCTCGCGCGCTTGAAACCTTCCTGCGCCGCCTCCGTCCAGCCCTTCGTCGAGGAAGCGACGATCTCCGTGACGCGTGCGATCGCCATGGCGAGCCCCCTTTCACGTTTCCTTCCGAACGCCGTTTCGTGTCCGCATGAGCGCCCCGCGCGGGGCGCCCGCGGCGCATCATAGCACGGAACGCCTCAGAATGTCATCGTCGTGCCGACCGCGAGCGACCGTCCCGGCGAGGGGTATCCGGCGACCTCGTCGTATCGCTCGTCGAGGACGTTGCCGCCCCTGCAGAAGACCTCGTATCCCGGCGCCGGCCGCCACGAGACCGCCGCGTCGAGCAGGGTGTACGCCTTCGTGTAATGCTCCCCGAGCGGCCCGCCGAAATCGTTGTCGAGGCGCCTGCCGGCGAACGAGGCCGACACGAGCGTTTCGACCGGGCCCGCGGCGACCGTCACGGCGGCGCCCCCGCCGTGGCGCGGACGACGAAGCAGCCACTCGCCGGTCGAGCGATCCTCGGTCCGGGTGTAGGCGTAGTATCCCTCGATATCGATACCCCGCCGCGGACGGAGCGACGCGCGGATCTCCACGCCGTCGCTCGCCGCGTCCTCGATGTTGCCGGCCGCATAGGTCGAGAAGTCGAACGAGATCATGTCGCGGTACGTGTTGCTGAAATAGGACGCCTCGAGGCTCGCGCGGCCCGCGAAGAGCTCCCGTCGGGCGCCGCAGTCCCACCCGCGGCTGTGCTCGGGGGCGAGCGACGGATTGCCGTAGCCCGGGTAGTAGAGCTCGTTGAGGCTCGGCGAGCGGAACCCCGTGCCCGCCGAGGCCTTGATCGTCGCTCCGACGCGGGGCGCCGGGTACGAGGCGGAGAGCCGGTACGTGACGACGTTTCCGAACTCGCTGTGCCCGTCGAAGCGCGCCCCCGCGGAGAGCGTCGGGAAGCCGGGACGGTCGGCGATGCAGCTGAGAAACGCGCTCGCGTTGCGGATGCGGTCGTCGAAGCTGGTCGTGCCGAAGGGGGAGTATCCGCTGTTCGTCGTCCGCTCCTCCTTCCATTCGGCGCCGGCGGTGATCCAGAGCGTTTCGCGGATACGCAGGTTGTTCTGCCAGAGGGCGGTCGCCGCGCTCGAGGCGATCTCCGAAAAAGCGTCGCCCGAGTAGGGACCCGCCTCCGACGGATCGACGGGATCGTCCCACGTGATCTCGCGGGAGAGGAAGGAGGTCCGGATCTCGTGGCTCCACGCGCCGTTCTCGATCCGTCGGTACGCCGCCGAGGCGACGACCGAGCCTCCGCCCTGCCGGGCGTTCGGGTCCCGGTCGAATACCGGGCCGCCGAGGCCGGTGTTCGCCCGGTTGTACCGGAGGCTGAGCGATACGTCGGAGCCCTCGCCGGCCGCGGTCGAGACGGCGGCCGAGAATGCGCCGCGCCGGTGAAAATCGTTGCCGCCGGGACCGTCGGTCGTGAACCCCGAGACCGCGTACGAGTAGCTGTAGGCCGGGCCGCCGCCCGAGATCGAGGCCGCGCCCTCCGCGCTCCCGAACGTTCCGGCCGCCGCCGTGAGGCTGCGTTTCGCGCCCGACCGCTTCGCGTGCGTGATGACGTTGATCACGCCGCCGATCGCGTTCGAACCGTAGAGCACGCCGTGCGGCCCGCGCACGATCTCGATGCGCTCGACGCCGGCCGTCGAGAGGTCGGAGAAATCGAAAGCGCCGGTCGTCGGGTCGTTCATCGGCACGCCGTCGAGCATGACGAGGACGTGGTTGCTCGCGGCGCCCCGCAGGAAGACGCTCACGGCCTTGCCGGCGCTCCCCGATCGCGCGACGACGAGAGAGGGGACGCTCCGGAGCGCGTCGGCGACGTTCTCCGCGCGGCGCGCTCGGATGTCGGCCGAGGTGAGGACGGTGACGAATCCCGCCGTCTTGTCGACCGGCCATTCGATGCGCGTCGCGGTGACGACGATCTCGGGGCCGGGATAGATCCGCTCGCCGCCGCCGGCGTCTCCGGACGCGCGGGCCGGGGACAGGAGGGAGAGGGAGAAGAGGGCGAGAGCGGGAACGGTTCGGGAGAAACGAGAGCCTGCCATACGAAACCTCCACCTTCGTGAGTTTCGGGGCCTTCGGATTCTTCAGGCAGGTCTCCTGACTTGTGGCTCCGTCGCCTCCGCCCCCTTCCCAGCGTTACGCCAGTGGTATCGGGCGGGAGGCTCGCCATTCACAGTGGCGGGTCCGTGAGGGGGTCTCACCCTCTTCCCTGTTCGGCTCCTTGCGAGCACCTGAAGAATATGTGCGGGTGAATGCTAGAGCGTGCCGCCGCCCCGTGTCAATCGAAATGGGGCGGGCGCGAAAAAGGCCGGGCCCCGTTCGGGGCCCGGCCTTCGACGCTCGATCGTCTCTCGATATCAGCCGGCCTGCTGCTCGGCCGCCTTTTTCAGCCTTTCGTTCGCCATGATGCCGACCTCGACGCGCCGGTTGAGGGCGCGACCCTCGTCCGTGGCGTTGTCGGCGACCGGGCGCGATTCGCCGTAGCCGTTGATCGCCATTCGCGTCGACGCCACCTGCAGCCCCGCGAGGTAGCTCGCGACCGACTGCGCGCGGTTCTGGGAGAGCGTCAGGTTGTATTCGTCGGAGCCCTTCGAGTCGGTGTGGCCGTCGATGAGGATGTCGGTATCCGAGTACTTGTTGAGGATGACGGCGAGCTTGTCGAGGTTCGCCCGCGCGTCGGCCTTGAGGTTCGATTTGTCGAAGTCGAAGAGGATGCCGGAATCGAACGTGATCATGATGCCCTCGCCGACGCGTTCGACGCGGGCGCCCTCGAGATCCCGCTGCATCTCCTCGGCCTGCTTGTCCATGTAATTGCCTATATACGCGCCCGCGGCGCCGCCGACCGCCGCGCCGATGATGGCGCCGGCCGCCGTGTTGCCCGTCTGTTTGCCGATGACAGCTCCCACCGCGCCGCCGGCCGCGGCCCCGATGGCCGTGCCCTGCACCGTCTTGCTCAGTCCGCACGACTCGTGGACTCCCGCGAGCAGAGCGGTGAGAAGAACGAAAACGACGACGTTTCTCATGACAGACCTCCTTCTATCCCGGGGCGAAGTATGGACGACTAAGCGTCGGGCGTCAAGACCGGATTCGTTCGCGAGGTGGATTCGTTCGCGAGGGGGGTTGCGGCGATCTCCGAACGGGGATACAATAAGACGTACACCCGACAACGGTCCAAGCGTATGAAAGGCAGGTGATAGCCGTGAAGCGCCTCAAGTCGATCGGCGCAGTTTTCGCCGCCGTCTCGCTCGCCGCCGCCGCGCTCGCGCAGGTTTCCGACGTGAACCCCAAGGCGGAGCTCAAGAGGTCCGTCGAGAGGGGCAAAGCGCTCTTTTCCGACGAGAGTCTCGGCACCGGCGCCATGAGCTGCAACGACTGCCACCTCGAAGGCGGAACGAAGGACGGCGCGATGGGGAACATGCCGATTCGGGCATTCCACAGCCTCGCGGCGGAATATCCGAAGTTCTTCAAGATGGCCAACCGCGTCATGACCCTCGATCAGGTCGTCAACTGGTGCATACTCACGCCGATGAAGGGCACGCCGCTCGAATGGGACGACCAGCGTCTCGCCGATCTCGTCGCCTATACGGCTTCGGTGAGGGGAGAGCGGACGGAAAGACCGGAGAAGGAAGCGCAAAAAGGCAAATAAGCGCCCGTGGGCAGCCCCTGGGACCCCGTCCGCCTCGGCGCGACGGCGCGACATATCGCCGCGTTCGAAGGCGAGCCGGCCGTCAGTAATCCGCGTCGGAATCGGAGCGGGATAGGTACCACGACGCCGCGTCGAATACGCCCTGCGCCGCGAGCTCCGGATCGGCCGTGTGCAGCACGATCGAAAAGTCTTCCCCGAACGAGCAGGGGAAGGCCGCGGAAACGATCGGGGCGAGAGCGGGAGGGAGCTCGATGAGCGCGGCGGCCGCGCCGCGGGATTCGAGGAACGAGAGCGCGTCCCGGGCGAGCGCGAGGACGGTGTCCTCGTCCCGGGGATCCGCGATGAGGTCGGCTATGACGCCGATCGGGATCCTGTCGCCCGTTATCCGTACGATCGCGAGCCCCGACAATCCCGCCGAGCCGCGCGCTTCGATGAAATAGTACGTATGAAAGGGATGAGCGCCGAACCGCCACGCGAGGTATTTCTCGTCCCGCTCGAAGGCGAAGCGATACGCCGCCGCCGCCGATCTCCACAGCGCCGCCGCGCCGGCGGGCAGCGTATCGGAGACGGCCGGTTCGCGTCCGGAGCGGAGCCGCCCGGACGGGCGCGCGAACACCCGCGCGAGACGCAGGAGGTTCCTTCGCTCGGATCTCCGGAGCAATCTCGCGGCGAGCCGGGTTCGCGAGAGAACGATGTGCAGCTGCGTGAACCCCCATATCCCCTTGAAGCCTCGATTGACGTAGAGCGAATAGGCGATGGGGCCGTACCCCTTTCCGACGGCGACCGCCCCGCCGCTCTTCCACGCGTCGACGAGCTTCTTCCCGATCCCCGCGCCGCGGACCGCCGGATCGATCAGGAGATCGCCGGCCCATATCGCCGGTATCACGCCCCCGGGGGTTCTGATGCGGACGGCGTTCGTGCCGATCATCCCGACGATCTTCGAGCCGAGCTCGGCGACGAGGATCCCCGGTTTCCCTTCGGGGTGGCTCCAGTACTGCCATTTCCAGCGCTCGCCCCGTTTCCGGAAGGCCTCCTCCCGCAGCTCCAGCGCGTATCTGCTCGCGAAGAAGCGGCCGGCGGCGGCTTCTTCGCCGGGTTCGATCTTTCGAATGCGGACCTCGGCCGCCATCGTCATCCTCCGAACGCCTTGAGTATCCCGCTCGCGCGCGTTTCGAACTCCTCGTAGGACCAGCGGTCGTCGACCCCCACTCTGTGTATTTCGAAGAGGTCGTCGCCCGGGCGGTGAAGACCGTGAATGGTGCTGAAGGCCGCCGCGTACCCCGCCTCCCGGACCTCCCGCTTGACCGCCTCGTTGAAGTCCGCGCGGCTTCCGTTCGGATAGGCGAACACGGAGACCGTTGTTCCCGTGATCGATTCGAGCGCGCGTTTGCCTTCGCGCACCTCGGCCCGCACCCGGTCGGCGGGCTCGCTCGACAGTATCGGGTGCGTGACCGTATGCCCGCCGAACGTCGCGCCCTGGGCCGCCATTTCGCGGATCTCCGCGCTCGAGAGGAAGCGGACGTCGTCGTATTCTGGACCGTCGCGCTTCACGCGAAGCGCCTCGCATATCCGGTCGAGGAGTCGCGCTTTTTCGTCCGCGGTCGCGGCTTTGAGCGATTCCTTGAGGAGACGCAGGGCAGACGCCTTGGCCTGCGGCGTGCTCATATCGATCTCGCGTTCCAGCACGCCGCGCGGCAGGGCGGTCGCCGCGGTCTTCGAGACGGCGTAGTTCAGGATGTCCGTCGGCAGCACCGCGGCGGTATCCGTGAAGCCGGTCGAGACGAACACGGTGAACGGGAGCCCCATCGCCTTGAGGACGGGATAAGCGTGCGTGTAGACGTTCCTATATCCGTCGTCGAAGGTGAGGACCGAGACGTTCCGCGGTCTCTCGCGGCGCAGCATGCGCGAGACGAACTCGTCCATCGCAACGATCCGGAAGATCCTCGCGAACCTCCCGAGGAACGCCTCGAGCTTTTTCGGCGATATGATCTTGCCTCTCGAGTTGAACGGGCTCGCGGCGGCGTCGGGGAGGACGCCGTGAAACATCAGCACGGGGACGCTCGACGAACGGAGCTTTCGGTAGGCCCCGGCGAGGCGGAGCGTCGAGGGCAGGGTATGGAGAAGAGCGGCCATGCGCGAGACAATCCTTTCCGGTCGAGGCGTCCGGCGCGGACGCGCGCGCATTCTACCATACGCGCCCGTCCGTCGTGGATTCATTTTGCTTGTGCGCCGCCCGAACGATTCACTACCATGTCGTGATTGCGGGCGTTTCCCCCGCGGGGCGCGAGACCGGTTCGGCCCGCCGCGGCCGCGGGCGAGGACATCGGATGAAGCACCAAACGTCGAACACGACCGGCCGCGGCAGGCTGCGCGTCCTGCTGCTCGTCCCCGAGCTCGGGATCGGCGGCGCCGAGACGCACGTCATGCATCTCGTGGAGCGCCTCGACCGGTCGCTCTTCGCCGTTTCGCTCTGCGCCCTCAAGCCGGGGAATCCGGACTGGGAGGAGAGAGCGAGGCGCGAAGCGGAGAGCTTCACCGTTCTCGGATTCCGCATGAGGACCCTGCCGCTCGCGATCGTGCGCCTCGCGGCGCACCTCAAGCGCGGTCGGTTCGACGTTCTCCACTGTCACCTGTCCCTCGCGGACGCGATCGGAAGGATCGCGGGCTCGATCGCGCGCGTCCCCGTCGTCGTGACGACCGAGCACGGCAAGCACCTCTGGAAATCGAAGCCGCATCTGCTCCTCGAGCGGATGCTCGCGCGCGGGACGGACCTCAGGATCTGCGTGAGCCGCGACATCGTCGAGATACGGAAACGCCGCGAGGGCACTCCCGACGACAAGCTCGCTTACATCCCGAACGGGGTGGACCCGGCCGCCGCGAGAAGAACGGTCCGCGGCAAAGCGGCGGTCATGGCGGAGTTCGGCTGGAAGAGCGGCGACCGGCTCCTGCTCGCCGTCGGGCGCGTCGTGTCCGCGAAAAGCTACGCGACGCTCGTCGAGGCCGTGTCCATGCTTCGCGGGCGGTTCCCCGACGTGCGGTGCCTCGTCGTCGGCGAGGGGCGCTGCAGGGAGGAGATACGGGACGCGATCGCGCGCTTCGGCGTCGGCGAACGCATGGCGCTTCCCGGATCCCGAACGGACATCCCCGATCTCCTGTCCGCCGCCGACGTGTTCGTGCTCACCTCGGTGCGTGAGGGGCTGCCCGTCTCGCTCCTCGAGGCGATGGCGGCGGGCAAGGCGATCGTCGGAACGTCCGTCGGCGGCGTCCCGGACGCGATCTCGGACGAAGTGAACGGGCTTCTCGTTCCGCCGGGGGATCCCGCCGCCGTCGCCCGGGCGATCTCGCGGCTCTTCGACGATCCCTCGCTCGGGCGGTCGCTCGGCGACGCCGCGGCGCGGACGGCGGAAGAGCGTTTCAGCATCGACGGGGTGGCGCGCCGGGTCGGCGAGGCGTATCTGGCGCTCTACGCGCGCAAGAGCCGCCGGCGCGGATGAGAGCCCGCGGAAACCTCCCGAACGTTCGAAGGCGCGCGGAGCGGGACGCGAGCCAAGAGAGACGCGAACCAAGCGTCTTGACGGGAAGACCTGTTTCGCATAGTCTCTCGGCGATGTTCCGGAAGATCCTGATCGCGAACCGCGGCGAGATCGCCGTCCGAATCATCGGCACGTGTCGCAGGCTCGGCGTCGGGACGGTCGCCGTTTTCAGCGGTGCCGACCGGGACGCCCTCCACGTGCGTATGGCGGACGAGGCGTACCTCATCGGCGATCCGCCCGCCTCTCGCAGCTACCTCCTGCAGGACGCCATCATCAGGTCCGCCCGGCAGGCGAAGGCCGAGGCGATCCATCCCGGCTACGGATTCCTCTCGGAAAACGCTTCGTTCGCCGCGCGCGTCGCCGCGAGCGGCATGAAGTTCATCGGCCCGTCGGCGGGGGCGATCACCGGCCTCGGGGACAAGGTCAACGCGCGAAAGATCGCCGCGAGGAGCCGGGTTCCGGTGATCCCCGGCACGAAGGGAGCGGTCGGGGGCGCAGCGGACGCGCGGGCGATGGCGCGGAAGGTCGGCTATCCGATCCTCATCAAGGCCTCGGCCGGCGGGGGCGGCAAGGGCATGCGGGTCGTGAGGAAAGAGAGCGAGCTCGCGGGGGCGATCGAGGCGGCGGCGGCGGAAGCGAAGGCGGCCTTCGGCAGATCGGAGGTCTTCTTCGAGCGGTTCATCGAGCACGCGAGACACGTGGAGATACAAATCATGGCGGACGAGCACGGCAACTGCGTCCATTTCGGCGAGCGAGAGTGCTCGGTTCAGCGGAGGCACCAGAAGATCGTCGAGGAGACGCCCTCGGTCGTCGTGACGCCCGATATGAGGGAGAGGATGGGCGAGGCGGCGAAGCGCCTCGTCCTCGAGGCCGGGTACGCGAACGCGGGCACCGTCGAGTTCATCGTCGACGGCGGAGAGTTCTATTTTCTCGAGATGAACACCCGTTTGCAGGTCGAGCATCCGATCACCGAGATGTGCAACGACGTCGATCTCGTCGAAATGCAGCTCGAGACGGCAGTGGGGCAGAGACTCAAGATCGATCAGGAGAGCGTCGCCCCGCACGGGGCGGCGATAGAATGCAGAATCTGCGCCGAGGACCCGTCGCGCGGGTACATGCCCTCCTCGGGAAAGATAGAGCGGCTGAGGTTTCCCAACAACCCGGGGCTTCGGGTGGATACGTTCCTCTACGAGGGGTGCGACGTCACGCCGTACTACGACTCCCTTCTCGCGAAGATGATCGTCCACGGCAAGAACCGCGTCGAGGCCATTCAGCGGATGAAGCACGCCCTCGACCATACGACGATCGAGGGGGTCGAGACGAATTTGAGGCTCTGCCGGTACGTTCTCGGGCGCGAGGAGTTCGCTTCGGGGAATTACGACACGACCTTGCTTGAAACCATTCCTTTCAACGAAGAGCTCTACGGAGCGTACGCGACGAAAACGGCCGACAGGGTCGGCTCGCACATCTTCGACGGCACGTATCACGCGGATTGAAGCGTCCGCGCGGCTCTTGCATCCCGGGCGGCCCGCCGCCGGATGAGTCCCCTCCCACGCAGAAAGCGCCGCGAATCCCGATGGAAATCCCGCTCTCATTATGATATAATGTGCCCCGGCGGGCGGGCGCGGCCGGCGTTGCCTAGGGGAACATCGCACCATCGGATTATCGACGCGGGAAATCGCCGGCCGGTCGTTTCGCCGCGCGGGACGTTTCTCTCCCCCTTCACTCCGTCGATGGAGGTCGTTCCATGAGGTATTGCGGAAGGAAGGTCTTTCTCGCTCTCGCCGTCTCGATGGGGATATCGCTTCTTCAGGCCGCCTCTTCTCCGGTTCTAGGCGATCCGCAGGAGAAGAAGGCGGAGACGCGCGTGACCATGTGGATCGATTTTTTCGAGCTCGGCATTCAGGACACGGTCAGGCTCTTCGGCCCGGTCAAGCTCAATTGGCTCGATCCTTTCCCTTCGCCCGAATTCCCCCCGCATTTCGAGATCCCGGCGTGGATCGACACCGTCAGGTGGTGGAACCGAAGCGGCGTCTGGGGAAGAGAGGTCCCGGGAATTCCCATCGAGGGCAGGGGGTTTCTCTTGGAACCCGAGCCGTGGGTGGAGAGCTTTTTCGACGTCACCTTCGAGATAGAGATCCCCAAGCGGCTCCCGAAGGATACGCTCAGCCTGTTCGCCCCCGTTCGCGCGTTCGGCAGGTCCCATGACTGGCCGCCCTATTTCGATAAATTCGAAACCCCCCCGGGGATGCCGCCCGTGCCTCTGCACCGACGGGACGGTTCGGTGGCCGCGCACCTGATGTCGTTCGAGATGGAGATGATCCCGCATTACGAACCCGGCGTCCGCCTTTCGGTGGAGACCGCCTACGGCTCGAACGTCGCGGTCGTCGGAGAGAACGGCACGATCGGCATGTCGGCCGGGCTCTCGGGGGATTACGAGGCGGTCGAGGCGGTATTCAGCTACCGGCCCTGCGGGGCGCCGGGACCGTTTACGCCCTTCCACGTCGATGCGGACGGATCGGCCCGGGTCCTGTCGACGCATCGTCCGGTGGGGACTGGGGACGGATGGTCGGCCTATTTCGACCCGGGCACGGAGCCCTTCGAAGGGCAGTGCGTTCAGTTCGAGGCGGCGCTCTTCGTTCCGCCGTATGGAGTGTTCAGGGATACGGTCGAGGTGTTCGTCGACCCGACGCCCCCGATCCCGTCGTTCTTCGATATCGCCCGCGATTCGATCGCCCATTACCACATCGATTCCTTTTTCGACGTCACCTACAAGCTCGACGACGAGCTCATGGCCCCGGGGATCAGCGAGGTCTGGGTTTTTCCGCTGCAGACGGACTTTCAGCGGGATCTCGCCGTAATCGATCAACTCGGCCTCGGAACGGATATGGATTCGATGTCGTGCGGTCCGACGGCCGGGGCGTCGTGCCTGAAGTATTTCGCGGGCCACGGCTATCCGGGCCTCGATCACGTCGGCGGCGACGAGTCGAAGCCCGAGCAGAGCGGCGAGGATATCGCGAGGGAGCTGCAGGGGGCGATGGGGACCAACGCCGCCGAGGGGACCACGGCGGACGGCATGGTCGCCGGGATCGGGAGCTACCTCAAGAGCCGCGGCCAGAACGGCTGGGCCGTGGAGCACCACCCCGTCGACGACGCCACGGACCTCGCCGAGATGTTCCGCGAGTTCCAGTCGGACAGCGAGGACGTGATCGTTCTGCTCGAGGACACGACGGCCGCGGGCGATACGATGGGTCACGCGGTGACCCTCGGCTCCACCCATACTTCCTATCCCGGGGAGGGCTCCTCCGCGTCGCCCGAGATGAGAATGGACTTCATGGATCCGTGGGAGGGGGGCTCGACGGCGGACAACGACTACCCGCTCGACGCGAGCGGCGGAGGCCGGCCCTCGACCGAAGGGTACGATTTGAACGGCGAGGGAGGGGATGCGAAGGTGGCCGGATACGTGAAGGTGTCGCCGCCCGAGGGCCCGGCGCCGCCCCCCGGACTCGCGCGGTCTTCGCTCGAGGCGGCGGCGAGGGCGCCGTGGATGCTCGTCGCGTCGGGGCCCGTCCGCGGGCACGGTCTCGTGGACACGCTTCGCTGGGACACCTCGCCTTTCCCGGCCGGGATGTACCTCGTCGAGATCGTCACCGTCGACGATCAGGGGTTCCGGTGCAGGGATATCAGGCTCGCGGGCATCGCCTCGACCACGACCGGCCACGATCTGCCGGATCACGGCGGAAGGTCGATGCTCCGCGGCTCCTATCCGAACCCGTTCAATCCGGCCACGACGATCGAATATTACCTCGCGGCCGGCGCGAAAGTGACGCTCGCGATATACGACGCC
>JAGUZZ010000188.1:0-3584 GCA_020060525.1 bacterium
CGCGATGCTCTTCGCCATGGCCGTGCCGCTCCCCCTACGCCGCGAGCAGCGCCTCGACGCGCTCGAGCAGCATCTCCTCGTTCATGCGGTTCAGCTTTCCGGTTATGATCCGGCGCAGAACCTCCTCGTTCCGTTCCCTGAGCTCGACGTGATAGAGGACCGGCGAGATGTCGAAATGCCGGTACCTGCTCCCGCCGAGGAGCTCGAGGACCGCCCGGCGCAGCAGGGCGTCCACGCGCCAGAGCGGGGCGTCCTTCGCGAGCCCGGCCGCCGGCAGAGAGCGGTACGAGGTCGTCGCGAGATACGCGAAGAACTCGTCGAGCGGCTCCGCGAAGAGCCCCTCGTAGCGGTCGGGCGCGATCTCGCCCCCCGCGATCCACACCGAGGAGAGCGCCTCGCCGCGGATCGGCTCGAGCCGCAGGCGTACGAAGCTCTGGACGTTCGCGAGATCGATCTTCACGCGCAGATACTCGGCCGCCCGCTCGTCCGGCGCGACCGAGAAGAGGAACCGCCACTTCGCGGTCTCGCCCGCGTATTCCGCGGCCGCGAGGCTCTTCGACGCTTCGTACGAGGCGTCGAGCTCCTCGACGAGGGCCGCGAGATGCGGCGGGAAAGCTCCCCGGAGCTTCCCCGCGAAGGTCTCCGCGACCGTCGCGGCGGGCACGAGGCCGAAGGACGTGAGCGCCGTCGCTTCGCGCCCGAGCTTCGACGCCTTCCACGCGTGCCGAACGTTGTCGAAATCGTGGCCGGCGCGCACGAGCAGCCGCGGACGCTCGCCGGGGAGGAGCGAGGAGACGAGATCGAGCGCCGCCGAGCGTTCCTCGGCGAGCGCGCGTTCGAAATCGAGCAGCTCGCCGACGCCCTCGAACGCGCGGAAATGCTCGCGAAGCGAGCCGAGGAGGTTTTCCTCGCCCGCCCGAGAGAGGCGCTCGAACCACGCCTTCTCGGGCAGGGCGGCCTCGACCGCCCGCAGCCGCGCGACGATATAGGTGTAATCCTCGGCCACGCCGTCTCTCATTCGTTGAAGAGCGCCGCCGCGACGCGCGATTCGACGCGCGCGGCGAGCTGCTCGAAGATGACGCCGATCGTGAGATCGACCCGGCGCCGCCCCTCGCGGAGCACGACCCCCCACGCGAACCCCCCCGGCTCGTCGGCAACGCGGAGCGCGGCGCCCTCCCGCTCCCGGTTGAGAGACTCGACGAAGGCCGGCGTGAACAGGGCGCGCTGGGCCGCCGGAACGACGATCTCCTCGCGCCCCGAAAGCACGTTTCGAAGAATGAGCGCCCGGAGTATCTCGAGGTACCGCTCCGGAGGCAGAGCCTCGATGCGGTTTCGCGCCTCCCGGTACGCCTCGGCGAGGAGCTCGCGCTTGCGCTCGAGGAGCTGCTTGCGCAGATCGAGCTCCGCGGCGACGACGAGCCTGCGCTCCTCGTTTCCCGCCTTCGCCCGGATCCGCTCCTCGAGCTCCGCGCGGAGCGCTTCGCCTCTCGCTTCGTACTCGCCGCGGATCGCCGCGGCCTTCGCCTCCGCCGCGCCGACGATCTCGTCGACCCGCGAGCGCGTCTCCTCGTCGATCCGTTTCAGTATGTTCTCGATCGACATCTTGCCCTTCCCTCGCGCCGGTCCGTTCAGCCGATCGTGATGCGCTGGAGGAGGAGGATCGTCGCGAGCAGCCCGAGCACGGCGTACGTCTCGACGACGACGCCGAACACGAGCCCCTTGCCGACTTCGCCGGGACGCTTCGCGACGAGGCTGCACGCGGCGGCGCAGACCTTGCCCTGATAGACGCCCGAGACGAGCCCGGCGAGGCCGATCGGCAGCGCCGCGCCGAGGAACTCGAGCCCCGTCCTGACGGGAACCGCCGACGGCTCGATCCCCCAGCTCGCGAATTTATTGATGATCATGAACAGCGCGACGAGGCCGTAGATCCCCTGCGTCCCGGGCAGCGCCTGAAGCAGCAGGAGCCGGCCGAACTTGTTCGGGTCCTCGCTCACGACCCCGCTCGCCGCCATTCCCGCGATGCCGCAGCCGAGCGCGGAGCCGCATCCGGCGAGCCCCGCCGCGAGCGCCGCTCCGATGACGAGCAGTGCGAAACCGAGCATACGACACTCCTTCCCTTGAACGCGTTTACGAATCGACCGTTTTCCGCAGAACGGTGTATCGCCGTTCGCTCCGGAAGGGGCGGAACTCCCGCCCTCCGCCGGTGAAGAACTTGTTGAAAAACTCGAGATACTGGAGCCGCGCCGAGTGCACGAACGCGCCGAGTATGTTGACCACCAGATTGAAGGCGTGCCCGAGGAGCAGGATGAGCCCCGCCGCGACGTATCCGGCGATCGCGGGGAGCCCCGTCGCCATCTGCGCGATCCCGTTGATGGCGATCGCGATGGCGCCCGTGGCGAGCCCGAGCGCCAGCAGCCGCGCGTAGGAGAGCACGTCTCCGAAGTACCCGGTGATGCCGTAGAACCGCAGGAGACTTTTTACAGCGCCGAGGAAGCGGTTCCGCTCTTTCCGGATGCCCGTGACGAAGAGCACCGCCGCGACGACGAGCGCGCCGCGGGAGGCGTAGAAAAGGACCGCCGGGCTCACGCGCCCGCCGAGGATCCCCGCGTAGCCGAGCGGCACGAGCGCGACGATGAGAAGCATCCAGCACAGGTCGTCGAAGACGGCGTCGATCCACAGGCCCGCCCGGAGATTGGCCGCCATCTTGATCCCCATGCCGAAAAGTATGTGGACGACGCCGATGAGAAACGCGACGTTGAGCATCTTCATCGGATCGGCGAGCGGATCGATGACGACGAGGCGCTGCATGAACGGGGGAAGCTTCTCCGGCGGGACGCCGAAATAGCCGCCGGTGAATACGCCGACCGCGATCGTGAGCGCGCCGCCGGCGAGCATGAGCTGCATGAGGCTCCGCATGCCGCCGCGGACGCGCAGCTTGAAGAGCAGAAACGCGCTGAGCGCCGTGAGAACGGCCCCGTACCCCGCGTCGCTGAGACACAGCGCGAAGAACAGGACGAAAAAGGGAGCGAGCAGCGGCGTCGGATCGATTTCGCCGTAAAGCGGCCGTCCGTACAGCGTCAGAACGAACTCGAAGGGCCGGATCCGCGGCCCGTTTTCGAGGGATACGGGGGCGTCCTCCCCCTCGAGCGGCCCGCGCGTCATGATCTCGAGATCGCCCCAGCGCTTCGCGATCTCTTTCTCGAGCCGGCGGCGGTCGACGGTCCGGATCCAGCCTTCGATGAGCACGGTCCGCTCGGTGCGGTGGAAGTGGCGTTCGACCTCGACGAGGGAGCGGCGCTCGCGGAAATGATCGGAAAGGGCGAGAAGCCGCGGACGCGCGGCGGCGGTCTCTCTCCCCTCGGCCTCCGCTCGCTCCGCCGCCGCGTCGAGCTCTCCGGCGCGTCCGTTCTCCCGCTCGATGATATCGGAGGGCGAGCCGCGCAGCTTCTCGAAGGCGAACCGTGCTCCTCCGGCCTGTTTCAGCTCCTCGGCGACGGCGTCCGCCTCCTCCCGGAGCGCGATCGCCGCGAGGTACGCGCGGCCGCCGGCCCGGGATACCGTTTCGCCGTGCGCGTGCGGGCGGC
>JAGUZZ010000229.1:0-3830 GCA_020060525.1 bacterium
AGAGGCCGCCGGAGCGCCCCGCCCCTCTCAGGCCCGAGGAGGTATTCGCGTGGCTCCATGCCGCCCCCGTCCGGGAGGCGGACGTCGTCATGAACGCGCTGCACGGCGTGTGGGGCGAGGACGGCGTCGTGCAGGCGCTCCTCGAGGCGGCGGGGCTCGCGTACACGGGATCGGGCGTGCTCGGCAGCGCGCTCGCGATGAACAAGGATCGCTCGAAAGCGCTGTTCCGCGAGGCGGGCGTGCCGACGGCGCGGCATCTGCTCGTCGACGCCGCTTCCGCGGACGCGATCGACCGCGCCGCCGCCGCGATCGTCCGGGATCTCGGCCTTCCCGTCGTCGTCAAGCCGAACTGCCAGGGCTCGAGCGTCGGCTTCTCGTACGTGACGGACGAGGCGGGTCTCGGCGAGGCGCTCCGCGGCGCCTCGTGCTACGGCGGCGAATGCGTCGCGGAGCGGTACGTGCCGGGGCGCGAGCTCACCGCGGCGATCCTCGGAGGCGAGGCGCTGCCGCTCGTCGAGATCGTGCCCGAGGGCGGTTTCTACGATTACCGGAGAAAATACCAGAAGGGATCGAGCCGCTATTTCGCCCCGGCCGACATCGACGGGCGGACGGCGGCTCTCGTCAAGCGGCACGCGGCGCGGGCGTTCGAGGCGCTCGTCTGCCGCGATTACGCGCGGGTCGATTTCCGGCTGTCCCCCGGGGGAGAGCCGTTCTGTCTCGAGGTCAACACGCTGCCCGGCATGACGGAGCTTTCGCTCGTTCCCATGGCGGCCCGCGCCGCGGGGATCGGATTCGAGGAGCTCGTCGAGCGGATCTGCCGGATGGCGCTCGCCAGGAAGCGGTAAAGGAGCACGCGATGGATCGTATCGAGACGATGATGAAGGAGTTCACCGAGACGCAGGGAGTGAGCGGATTCGAGGGGGACGTGGCGGCGCTGCTCGCGCGGCGCCTCTCGCCGGTCGCCGCTATCGAGAAGGACCGCCTCGGATCGGTGATCTCGCGCCTCGCGGGAGGATCCGACGGGCCGCGCGTCATGCTCGCCGCGCACATGGACGAAGTCGGCTTCATGGTTTCCCATTTCACCGGCGGCTTCGTCCGTTTCAATCCGCTCGGGGGATGGTGGGGGCCGCGGATGATCGGGCTCCCGGTAAGCATCCGGACCTCCCGCGGCGACGTGCCGGGCGTCGTCGCGTCGAAGAACCCCTTCGAGATGGAGGAGGAGGAGCGCAAGGGCCCGTTCAAGGCGAAGGATCTCTACATCGACGTCGGTCTCTTCGGGAAGAAAAAGCCCGACGCGCTGGGGATCCGTCCCGGCGACCCCGTGGCGCCCCTGTTCCCGTTCACCGTCCTTCCGGGCGGAGCCTACATGGCGAAGGCGTGGGACGACCGCGCCGGGTGCGCGATGCTCGTCGAGGCGATGCGCGCGCTCGCCGCGGCGAAGCGGCGGAACGCCGTCTTCGGCGTCGGCACGGTGCAGGAGGAGGTCGGCATCAGGGGCGCCGCGACGAGCGGCCACCATATCAATCCCGACGTGTGCCTCGTTCTCGAGGTCGACGTCGCTCAGGACACGCCGGGATCGGCGGCCGAGAGCCCGGGCAGGCTCGGGGAGGGCGTCTCCATCTGCGTCTACGACGCCACCCTCATTCCGAACACGAAGCTCCGCGATCACGTCATCGCGATCGCGCGCCGGAAAAAGATACCGCACCAGCTGAGCGCCGTCCCCTTCGGGGGGACGGACGGCGGGCGCGTCCATCTCAACGCCCGGGGCGTGCCGACGATCGTCGTGGGCGTTCCGGCGCGGCACATCCACAGCGCGGCGGGGATCGTCTGCCGCCGCGATTTCGACGCGGCGGTGAAGCTCGTCGTCGAGGTCGTGAAGACCCTCGACGCGAAGACCGTCGCCGCGTTCGCCTAGCATGAGGGCGCTCCCGCGGCCCGCGAGCGGGCCGGCGGAGCGCGCGCGACCGAAAGGAACAGGGAATGGCTCTCAAGGTGTACGACACGCTCCGCGGCCGCAAGGAGGAGTTCGCGCCCGTCACGCCGGGGACCGCCGGCATCTACTTCTGCGGCATGACCGTGCAGGACAAGCCGCACATCGGCCACATGCTCGCGTTCGTCGCCGGCGACATGATACGCCGGTATCTCCTGTTCAAGGGGTTCAAGGTCACCTACGTGTAGAACTTCACCGACATCGACGACAAGATCATCGCCAAGGCGAACGAGGAGGGGGTCGACTACCGGACGATCGCCGAGCGGAACATGAAGGAGTATTTCACGTACGCGGAGGAGCTCAACATCATGCGCGCCGACGTGTACCCGCTCGCGACCGAGCACATCGGCGACATCGTCGCGCTTATCCGGACGCTCAAGGAGAAGGGGTTCGCCTACGCGGTCGGCGGCGACGTGTATTACCGCGTGCGCAACTTCTCCCGCTACGGGCGCCTCTCGAAGCGCAACGTCGACGAGCTCGTGAGCGGCGCCCGCATCGACGTCGGCGAGGCGAAGGAGGACCCGCTCGATTTCACCCTCTGGAAGGCCGCGAAGGAGGGAGAGCCCGCGTGGGAGAGCCCGTGGGGGATGGGACGTCCCGGCTGGCACATCGAGTGCTCCGCCATGTCGATGAAGTACCTCGGGACGACGATCGACATGCACGGCGGTGGACAGGACCTCGTCTTCCCGCACCACGAGAACGAGATCGCCCAGAGCGAGGCCGCGACCGGAAGGCAGTTCATCCGCTACTGGATGCACAACGGTCTCCTCAACCTCCGCGGCGAGAAGATGTCGAAATCGACGGGGCATTTCTTCGCGATCGAGGACATCGTCAAGGAGTTCTCGGGAGAGGTCGTCCGGTTCTATCTCCTCTCCACGCATTTCCGCAGCAGCACCGAGTTCAGCCGCGAGCGGCTCCGGGAGGCCGAGGCGGGGCTCGAGCGGATACGGAACGTCTGCGTCTGGATCGACGAGCGGCTCGAGGGCCCGCGGGGCGCGGAGGCCGCGGCGGGCTCCCCCGAGTCGCCGCGCCTCATGGCGTTCACGGACGAGGCGGTCGCGGCGTTTCTCGAGGCGATGGACGACGATTTCAACAGCGGCGAGGCCGTCGGCCACGCCTTCCGTCTCGTGCGCGAGCTGAACCGGATCCGCGCCGAGGGGAACGGCGCGGGAGCTCCGTCGTTCGAGGCCTTCGAAAAGGCGCGCGGCGCCTTCGAAACGTTCGACCGCATCCTCGGCCTCTTCAAGGGAGGGCTTCCCAAGGCGGGCCGCGAGATCCCGCCCGAGGTCTCCGCTCTCGTCGCCGAGCGCGAGGCGGCGCGAAAGTCCAAGGATTGGAAGCGCGCGGACGAGCTGCGCGGCCGCGTGGCCGCGCTCGGATTCGTCATAGAAGACAGGCCGGCGGGGCCGCTCGTGAAGCCGGCTCGCTGACATGGAAGATCGCGTCGAGATACGACCGCTCACGCCGGACCGCTGGAGCGACATCGCCCTGCTCTTCGGCCCCCGGGGCGCCTGCGGCGGCTGCTGGTGCATGTGGTGGCGGATCCCCCGCCGGGAGTTCGACGCGAGGAAGGGCCCCGGCAACCGGCGCGCCTTCCGCCGGATCGTCGCCTCCGGCGAGATCCCCGGCCTCATAGCCTACAGCGGAAAGACCCCCGTCGGCTGGTGCTGCGTCGGGCCGCGGGAGCGCTTCCCCGTGCTCGAACGCTCGCGCGTGCTGCGCCGGGTCGACGATCTCCCCGTCTGGTCGATCGTATGCTTCTTCATCGCGCGGCCGTGGCGGCGCCGCGGGATCACGCGGGCGCTCATCGCCGCCGCCGTCCGCCGGGCGTTCGACGAAG
>JAGUZZ010000015.1:0-2724 GCA_020060525.1 bacterium
GCCGCGCGCGTAGTTGTGCACGATCTCGGGCCTCGTATAGTAGTCCTTGAGCCCCGTCGAGATCTCGTAGTCGAATCCGAGACCGACGGACACCCTGTCCGAGAGCCGCAGCGAATAATCGGCCGCCATCACGGGGCCCCAGTGCGTGATGTCGCCGCTCGTGAGATCGGTGAGGTAGAACGGATCGTTGTACTGGTCGAGCTCGAGCGAACGGTGCTGCTCCCGCTGCCAGATCCGTTCGTAGCGGAACGATCCCGCCGTCGCCTGCCGGTCGCTCAGGCGCTTGCGCCCCGCGAAGGCGGCGAATCCGTCGTTGAGGAGGCTCGGATCGTACGGGCGCTTGAGATCCCCCTGCGATTCCGAGAGCTGCAGCGCGAGTCGGATCCACGAATCCTCGAAATCGTAGACGAGGTAGGCGGGGTTCCGGCCGAAATCGTAGGGATTGAGCTGGTTGTCGCGATCGACGAGCGCGATCGAGCAGTTGCCCATCGTCGAGACCCTGATTCCGTCCGCCGCGGCGCCCGCGGCGCCGAGGCAGATCACGCCGAGCGACAGAGCCGCCGCGCGGCCCGCCGCTCTCGTTGTCGCCATCCGGTTCATCGAACTCCTCTTCCTCTATCGTACGTGGCTGTACCCGGGCGTCGGCACCGTCGTCTCGAAATCGAAGGCGCTGTTGTTCGTGTCGAACCCCGGGACCTTTCGTTCCATCGATACGCCGCTGTACCGCGTGATTCCGTTGCCGCCGAGCGTTGCGTCGAGACGGATCGTCATGTAGCGCGGCGAGCTCGGATTGGCCGAGTACTCGACCGCGTCGATAATCGTGTAGAGAGGTATCTCGACATAGGGGGAGCACATCTGGCCGCCCGAGCTCGTCGTGTAGCAGTGTTCGGCGTGCGTGTACTCCTCGCCCGTCGCAAGCCAGAGGGCGCAGTGGGCGATGTTGTAGCTGAATTCGTTTCCCGTCGTCGAGAGGGGAAGGAGATTGGGAACGAGGAGGTTGTCGTAATCGCTGCTGAAGGCGCAGAAAAACTCGTAGTCCGCCTGCAGGAGATTGACGCACAGCGCCCCGAACTGATTGTGGTTGACCGCGTCCGAGGCGAGCACGAGATAGTCGTGCGGTGCGATCGGGCACTCGCGGGTCACGCCGCGGACCCCGGGAAACTCGTATACGTAATAGGCGAGCGCGAAATCGATCGCTTCCCAATCAAGGACATAGTCCACCTGCGTGCTCCGGCACATGATGTAGCCGTCGAGGTAGATCGTGTCGGAAGTCGAGTTGTAGAGCTCCGTGTACTGGTCGAAATAATACGCAATCGCACCATTGCAGCCGCAGAAATATATCTCGTTCAAGACGACGGGCGAGAGCGGTACGAACGACATGAAGAGGGTGTCCGCGGTCTCCTCGGCCCCCTCCAGAAGCTTCCGCTTCTGGCCGGTGAGCAAGACCCTGTTGACCTCGTCGCGCATGCTCGCCTGTAGGTAGTAATCGCCCGCGGGAAGATCCTCGAGAACGAGACGGCCATCCTCGTCGGTCGCGAAAACTTTTTTATAGACGAAGGTCGTGCTCGAGACCTCTACCTGCGCGTTCGGCGCGCCGCGCCAGCCGTCCTCGTACACGCCGCTCGTGTCGATCGCGTGCAGGACGAGGACGTTGCGCCCGTCGGCCTGCCGCGGCCGGTCGAGTCCGCAGGAGGCCCCGGCCAGCATCGCGAAGACGCACATCGCCGCGTATGCGCAGCTCCTCTTCATCGCCACCTCATCCATGCCGGCGCTCCGTGGAAATACCCCGGTGTCGGGGGCGCGATGTTCACGAAATCGAACGTCGAATTGTTCGTATCGAGACCCGGCTCGCGCCGCTCGACGGAAGCGGCGCTGTACCGAGTGATGCCGATACCCGCAAATCCCGCGTCGATGCGCACGGTGAGCTCCTTCGAGGCGGCCGGATTCGCGCTGTATTCGACGCCGTCGATGACGTTGCTGACGGGTATCCGCACGTAGTTGTTCTCGTCGATCATCCATTCCTCGCCGGTGGCGATCACGACCGAGTTATGCGCGAGACTGATGAGATAATCGGTCGTACGATACGTTATGCTCTCGAAGTTCGGCACGTAAGGATTGTCGTAATCGTTGCCGAGCGCGTTGAAGCATTCGTAGTCGGCCTTCGAGAGATCCGGGGAGGCGGCGCAGTAGGCGCGGTGGTTCACCGCGTCGGAAGCGACGACGACGTACCGCCCCGGAGCGATCGGCCACTGATTGCCCGTTCCCTGAAGCTGAAAGGCGTAGATCGCCCGCACGTAGTCTTTGGTTTCCATGTCGGGATCTATCGTTCCGAGTTGGCGCGTCAGAATGATGTCGTCGAGGTAGAGCGTGTCTTCGGAGGCGTTGTAGAGCTCGACGAACTGGTCGTACAGATAGTAGGAGCTCGCGCAGGAGCCGGTGTAAAACACCTCGCTGATCATGAGATTGCTCACAGCTATGGTCTTCGCGAGAATCGTGTCGGTCGCCGTTTCCTCTCCGGCGAGCCGGAGATCGCTGAATCCCGTGAACACGATCCTGTTCGGTCCTACGCTCACCTCGCGCCGCACGAACACCGAGTACGTGCCCGAGACGAGCCCCTCGAAGACGGCGAGGCCGCTCTCGCCGGTCGTCCGCGAAGCCGTGAACATGTGCGTGCGGGATTGAACGCTCACCTCGGTGCTGTCCATGAAGAACGGCTCCCCGAGA
>JAGUZZ010000350.1:0-8504 GCA_020060525.1 bacterium
CGCCACGGACGGAGCGGGGTCCTGCGCCGCGCCCTTTCCCCGGGCCGCGTCCCCGGCGCGCCGTCGCCGAGAGCGAGCCGCATGCCGTAGACCGTGTAGCCGGACCGGAAGAGATGCTCTCCGAGCGGCCGCATCTCGGCCGGTGAGCCGCCGACGCCGTGGAGGAGACAGCAGCAGAGCGACTCGCGTTCCTGCAGCAGGAGGAAACTCCGCCCCTCCTCGGGGACGTTCGCGCGGCGCTCGCCGAAGAGGCGGCTCTCGTGGTAGTAGCGGAGAAATTCCGCCCGCATCGTGTAGTTCTCGGGATGTCTCGCGACGAGTTTCGAGAGCTCCCACACGCTGTGGTTTATCCGGGCCAGGGCGTCTTTCATGCAGCTCCTCCCAGCGCGGCGGCGGATGAGCCGCCGCGGCATGCCCTCACGCATATCCCGCAGATGAGGACGTTGAGCTTCTCGCTCCGCGAGAAGCGCCGCACCTGCGCGGTGCAGCGGTCGAGATCGAACGCGAGGGGATCGATGGCGATCGCCCCCGCGGGACACGCCCCGACGCAGGCATGGCAATCGCCGCAGCCGGCTCCGGCCAAAAGCTCGATCCCCGGCGAGGGCAAGGACAGATCGGTCAGGACGGTGGCGTAGCGAACCTGGGAGCCGTGGACGGGGTGCACGAGCAGATTGTTCCTTCCGCGCCAGCCGACGCCCGCGCGCGCGCCGAGCTCGCGGTGCGAGAGGTGCCCGAGGAGGCGGTCCCAATCCATGACCTGCGAGGCGGGCACCGGAAACGCCCGGCCGCCGAGCCGCCTGCACTCCCCGGCGGCGGCGAGCGCCGCCTGATCGAGCGCGAAGTTCACCGTCCGGTAGTGATGGTAGTACGTCCAGTTCGGCGCGCCCTCGATCGTATCGAGCACCTCGGACGAGAGCCGTACGCCGAGCACGATCGCGTGGTCGAGCCGCGACGAGACGTCCCGGATCGAGCCGTGGAACCGCGCCCTCGTCTCCCCGTCGACGGAGCACGACGAAACGACGTCGACGCCCATGCGTCTCACGATGCCGCCGATGCGCTCGAGACGATCGCGAGGTTCGAGTGGGTCCATCCGGCTCCCGCCGAGGTCAGCTCGCCCGGTAGTTCGGAGCTTCCTTCGTGATGATGATGTCGTGCGGATGGCTCTCCCGCAGCGCCGCCGCGGTGATGCGGATGAATCGCGACTTCTTTTTGAGCTGCTCGATCGTTCCGACGCCGCAGTATCCCATGCCGGCGCGAAGACCGCCGATGAGCTGGAAGACGTTGCTCGCGAGGCTCCCCTTGTAGGAAACCCGTCCCTCGATCCCCTCGGCGACGAGCTTGTTCTCCTCCGAGACGCCCTCCTGGAAGTAGCGGTCGCTCGACCCGCGCTTCATCGCTTCGATCGAGCCCATGCCGCGGTACATCTTGTAGCTCTTTCCCTCGTAATAGACGATCTCGCCAGGGCTCTCGTCGGTGCCGGCGAAGAGGCTCCCGATCATGACGCTGTCGGCGCCGGCGGCGAGCGCCTTGACGACGTCGCCAGAGTACTTGATGCCTCCGTCCGCGATGAGCGGCACGCCCGCTTTCGAGGCGACCGCGGCGCAATCCATGATCGCGGTGAGCTGCGGCACGCCGATGCCGGCGATGACGCGGGTCGTGCAGATCGCGCTCGGTCCCATGCCGACCTTGATCGCGTCGACGCCGAGCCTCACGAGATCGCGCGCCGCCTCGGCGGTCGCGATGTTCCCCGCGATGAGCGGGAGCGCGCGGTGGCGCTTCTTAATCTTCGCGATCGCCTCGAGCGTGTTCGACGAGTGGGCGTGCGCCGTGTCGACGACGATCACGTCGACCCCCGCCTCGAGGAGAGCTTCGACGCGCTTCATGCCGTCGGCGGTGACGCCGACGGCCGCGCCGACGCGAAGCCGCCCCCGCTCGTCCTTGCAGGAGCTCGGGTTGTCTTTGCGTTTCTGGATGTCCTTGTAGGTGATGAGCCCTCTGAGCCGGCCCTTCGCGTCGACGACGGGAAGCTTTTCGATGCGGTTCTCGTGAAGTATCTTCTTCGCCCTCTCGAGCGTGATGCCGACGGGCGCGGTGATGAGATTTTCGGCGGTCATCACGTCGCGCACGCGCATGTCGTCGCGGTCGAGAAAGCGCAGGTCGCGGCTCGTGAGGATGCCGACGAGCACGCCGTTCTTCGTCACGGGAAGGCCCGAAATGTTGAACTTCCGCATGATCTCCCGCGCCTCGCGCACGATCTGCTCCGGGGACAGGGTGACGGGGCTCGCGATCATGCCGCTCTCGCTGCGCTTCACGCGGTCGACGTGCTCCGCCTGCTCCATGATGGAGAGGTTCTTATGGACGATCCCGATGCCGCCTTCGCGGGCGAGCGCGATGGCGAGATCGGCCTCGGTCACGGTGTCCATGGCGGCGGAGACGATGGGGATGTTGAGGCGGATCTTCTTCGTGAGACGAGTCGCCGTGTTGACCTTTCTCGGATGCACCTTCGACAGGCCGGGGATGAGGAGAACGTCGTCGAACGTGAGTCCTTCCTTGATCACCTTGGTCTGATTCACTGGCGGCGAAGGAGACGGCTGCCCCTTCTTCCTCCTCTCGTCACGGTAAGAGCTTTATTGCGTTGAAGCTCCGCGAATTCGGTTACTGCAAAATACCTTCTCCCGCCCCGGCTGTCAAGCCTTGTCGAGCCGGAGCGCGAGCGGCCTCGCCGAGCGGCCGCGGCGCTCGTAGACGGCGATCTCCGCCACTCCGAGATCGCCGAGGAGCCGGTACGCCGCGTCGTAATCCCGTCCGACGTCCCGCGGGGAATGGGCGTCCGAGCCGAGCGTGACGGGCACCCCCTCGGCGACGCACGCCGCGAGGAATTCGCGGTCCGGATAAGGCCCGCCGCAGCCGCGGCGGACGCCTCCCGTGTTGACCTCGATCGCCATGCCGCGCCCGGCGAGGAGACGCGCGACGCGGCGGTACTCGGCCTCGAGTGAGGCGACGGGGCGAAAGGCTCCCCGCCGCAGGGCGTCCGGGTGCGCGACGACGTCGAAGAGCCCCGAATCGATCATCCGGACGAGCTGCTCGAAATAGAGCGGAAAGGCCGCCGCGGGGTCTTCGTCGGCGTAGCGCGCCTGCCCCTGCTTGCTCGTGAAGTGCCAGTCGCCGAGGTAATGGAGCGCGCCGAGAACGTAATCGAAGGGGTATTTCGCGAGGAGCGCGCGCGTCGCGTCCTCGTGCCCTGCGAAGTAATCCGCCTCGATGCCGAGCTTGATCGCGACGCGGCCGCGGTAGCGTTCCCGCAGCGATAGCACCGTCTCGACGTATCGCGGGAGCGCGTCCTCGAGCATCGCGTGGTAGGGGTCGGGATCGACGACCTTCGGCAGGTGATCGCTGAAGCCGATCTCGACGAACCCCTTGGCGAGCGCGGCCTCGACGTACTCGACGATCTCGCCGCTCCCGTGGCCGCTGAAGTTGCCGTGCAGATGATAGTCGATCATAATCGATTGAAGATACCACATACAGGGCGAGCCGGCAAGGCGGAGACGAACGGGATCGCCGCGGCGGAACGTCGCGCGGCTTCAGCAGATCCGCGGCAGGATATCCCCGTAGGGGACGTCGACGACGCGCTCCCCGCCGAAGAGGGTCCGGAGCACGACCGTGCCGGCGGGGCGCTCGACCACCTCGCCGACGATCGCCGCCCCGGCTCCGAGCGGATGAGAGCGCATGAAGGCGACCGCCCCGTCCGCCTCCTCCCTCCCCACCACGGCGACGAACTTGCCCTCGTTCGCGATATGGAGCGGATCGTACCCCATGAGCTCGCAGGCGCGCCGCACCGCCTCGGGGACGGGGATCGCCCGCTCGTCGAGGCGCAGACACGCCCCCGAATCGGCGGCGATCTCGTTCAGGATCGAGGCGAGGCCGCCTCTCGTGGCGTCCCGCATGGCGCGAACGGTCGCGAACCGCTCGAGGAGCGGAACGGTGAGGAGCGAGAGCGGCGCGCAGTCGCTTTCGAGCTCGCTTCCGAAATCAATCCCCTCGCGCCGGCTGAGAATCGCGAGCCCGTGCGCGCCGACGGGACCGTTGAGAAGCACGGCGTCCCCCGGACGCGCCTTCGCCGACGAGAGCTCGATCCCGGGCGGGACGATCCCGACGCCGGCTGTGTTGATGAAAAGGCCGTCCGCCTTTCCGCGCTCGACGACTTTCGTGTCCCCGGTCACGATATCGACGTCCGCCTCGCGCGCGGCCGCCGCTATCGAATCGAGGATGCGTTCGAGCTCCTCGAAGAGGAACCCCTCCTCGAGGATGAAGGACAGGGAGAGCCACGCGGGCTTCGCCCCGGACATGGCGAGATCGTTCACCGTGCCGCATACGGCCAGCCGCCCGATGTCGCCGCCGGGGAAGAAGAGCGGACTGGTGACGAACGAATCGGTCGTGAAGGCGACGCGCCCCCGGTCGACCGGGAGCGTGGCGCTGTCCTGCAGCGGTCCCGCCCCGGAGGCGCCGAGGCGTCCGACGATGAGCTCGACGAGCTCCTTCATGAGCAAGCCGCCGCCCCCGTGGGCGAGGAGGATCCGTTCGTTCGCGCGCCGTGTCATCGCGTCGGTCACATCCTTCCTTCCGAACGGAGCCGGGCGATCCCGACGGCCAGCTGGCCGAGCGAGACCCCGCCGTCGTTCGGCGGAACGAGGGCGTGCAGGTAAAAGCGTTCCGGGAGCGCCCGGGCGCCCTCCATGACGTATTCGCAGAGCAGCCGATTCTGGAAGCAGCCGCCCGAGAGGACGACGTCCGAGCATCCGCGGCTGCGGGCGAACCCCGCGCCGGCCGTCAGCACGAGGCCGGCGACCGCGCGGTGAAACGCGGCCGCGATTTCGGGCGGCGGAACGCCCGAGGCGATATCCGCGAGCATTCCCGCGACGACCGGGGAGGGATCTATCTCGACGAAACCCTTTTCCTCCGTCCCGAACGCGTAGCTCTTCGCGGTGTCGCGGGCCTCGAGGGCGAGCGACTCGAGCGCGACGGCCGCCTCGGCCTCGTACGAGGCGCGCGCGCCGCATCCGAGGAGATAGGCCGCGGCGTCGAAGAGCCGCCCCATGCTCGAGGTGTGGGGCGCGTTGATCCCGCGGCGCGCGATCGAAAGGACGTCCGCCGCGGGGAACCCCTCGAACGCGACGCCGCGCGGAAGCCGCGACAGCACGCCGTCGCCGTGCAGCCGGTGAAGATACATGAGGGCCATCCGCCACGGCTCGTGAATGGCCGCCTCGCCGCCGGGAAGCGGCACGTAGGCGAGCGCGGCGAGACGCTCGAACGAGTCGTACCGCGCGAGGAGAAACTCGCCGCCCCAGAGCTTCCCGTCCGTGCCGTAGCCGGTGCCGTCGAAGGCGGCGGCGATCACGGGGCCCGCGAGTCCGTGCTCCACCATGACGCTCGCCGCGTGGGCGTGGTGGTGCTGGACGGCGATCCGCGCGTCCACGGGCAGGACGGCGGCGAGCCGCGTCGTGTAGTAATCGTAATGCAGGTCGTGCGCGCATATGCGCGGCTCGACGGCGAGCATCCGCTCGAACGAGGCGAGCTCCCGCCGGAAGTTGTCGTCGCTCCTGATGTCGCCGAGGTCTCCGAGGTGCGGCGAGACGAACGCGCGATCGTCCCGCGCGAGGGCGAACGTGCTCTTCTCTTGGGCCCCGAGCGCGACGATGGGCGTCTCGGCGGCGAACGGAAGCATGATCGGCTCGGGGACGAACCCCCGCGCCCTGCGCACCGGAACGGGAACGCCTCCGGGGACGAAGAAGATCGAATCGTCGCACTTGTGGGCGATGCGGCGGTCGTGCACGAGCGCCGCGTCGGCGATCGGGCCGAGAACCGTTTCGAGCTCCCCCTCGTTCGAGATGAGGGGCTCGTCGGTGAAGTTGCCGGACGTCATGACGAGGATCTCGAACCGCTCCATGAGCAGGTGGTGGAGCGGCGTGTACGGGAGGAACGCGCCGAGGTACGCGTTCCGCGGCGCGACGGCGTCCGGCAGGCGCCGGGCGCCGCGCCGCAGGAGCACGATCGGCGCCTCGACCGACTCGAGGAGCCGCCGCTCGACGTCGTTCAAGACGCAGTAGCGCCGCACGGCGGCGAGATCGCGGAACATGCAGGCGAAGGGCTTCGCGGGTCGCCGTTTGCGCTCGCGAAGACGCCGCACGGCCTCCTCGTCCGTCGCCGACACCGCGAAATGATAGCCGCCGAGGCCCTTGACGGCGAGGATCCGCCCCGCGGCGAGCAGAGCGCACGCCTCCCCGACGGGATCGCCCGGTATCTCGTGCCCGACGCCGTCGACGAGCCGGAGCACCGGCCCGCAGCCGGGGCAGGAGATCGGCTCCGCGTGAAACCGCCGGTCGGCCGGATCGGCGTACTGCGCCCGGCACGGATCGTCCATCGCGAAGACGCGCATCGTCGTGAGCGGCCGGTCGTACGGCAGGCCCTCGATGATCGTGAACCGCGGCCCGCAGTTCGTGCAGTTGATGAATGGATACCGGTAGCGGCGGTCGGCCGGATCGCGCATCTCGCGCAGACAGTCGGCGCAGGTCGCGGCGTCGACCGGAAAGAGGGCCTCCGCGGCCCCCGGATCCTCGCTCCGCGCGATCGCGAAATCCGTTTCTCCGCGGGGCTCGATCTCCTCGACCGAAACGTCGTCGATGCGCGCGAGCGGCGGAAGATCCCCGTCGAGCCCGGCCACGAAAGCGCGTATCGCTTCCGCCGGGCCCTCGGCCTCGATGACGACGCCGCGGCGCGTGTTGCGAACCGATCCTCCGATCCCGGCGCGCCGCGCGATCCGGAACACGCCCGGCCGGAATCCGACCCCCTGGACGCGCCCCCGCACGACGAGCCGCAGCCGCGAAGGATCGCGCGCGAGCCGAAGCGTTCGAATCAGTTCTCCTATCAGCATGTGCGCGCTCTCTTTTTTCTTGTGCCGGCTCCCGACGCCGCCATAGACTGTGCCTACTATATACCACGTCCGGCGCGTTCAATATCCAAAAAACGGACAGGGACGGTGAAGCGATGACAGAGCCTTTTTCGAGCTACCTCGTGCGACTCGTGATCGCGCTCCTCATCGGAGGCGCCATCGGGCTCGAGCGCGAGTTCAAGGGAAAGCCCGCCGGCATGCGGACGAACATGCTCATCTGCATCGGCTCCTGCCTCATCATGATCATTTCGATCGAGGTCGCCCGCACCGCGGTGCGCGTCGGCGATCCGGGCCGCATCGCGGCCCAGGTCGTCACCGGCATCGGATTCCTCGGCGCCGGCACGATCATGCGCTCGCGATTCCACGTCGTCGGGCTCACGACGGCGGCGACGATCTGGGCGCTCTCGGCGCTCGGACTCGCCATCGGCGCGGGCTATATCCTTCTCTCCGTGTTCGTCGCGTTCCTCATCACGGGCACCCTCGTCGTTATCGGCTACATCGAGGCGAAGCTCGCGACGAAACGCTCCCTCCACCTCCTTCAGGTGGCGATCGAGCGTCGCGAGGGCGTTCTTGGAGAGATCGCCCGGGTTTTCGAGGAGCTCAGGATCGAACGGGAGGCGCTCGACGTGGCGAAGAGCGGTGACGAATGGAACGTGACCATCGAATACGCCGCCTCGCACGAGCGGCATCACGCGATCGTCGACAGGCTGCGAACGATAGGCGGCGTGCGCGGAGTCGCGGAGCTCTAGCGCCGCGCGGGCGCGCGGCCGGGCGGCCGCCTCGGCGCTACTCGCCGGATCCGAGGAGGATCTCCCGGGCGTATTTCGGCGCAATGCTCCCGCACGCGAGCAGCCGTTCGTGGAAATCCTTGAGGGTGAAGCGGTCGCCCCACTCCCGGCGCGCGTCCTCCCGAAGCGACCGGATTTCGAGCGCGCCGACGAGGTACGAAGACAGGAAGCACGGATGGATGCCGACGCTGCGGCGCCATTTCGTGAGGGCTTCCGAACCGCTCTGAAAACCCTCGCGCGTTATGAGGCGGACCGCCTCCGCCTCCGTCATGTTCTCGCGGTGCATCCCCGAATCGAGCAAGGCGTTGATGACGACGCGCAGGTAGTACTTGTCCGCGGCGAGCGCCAGCCTCGGATCGCCGTCTCTGAATCCCTCCTCCACCATCATCCCCTGACAGTAGACCGCCCATCCCTCGATGAAAGCCATATTGTAGAGCGCCGAGCGGACGAACGAAGGCACGCGGTTGCTGTGCGCGATCTGGACGTAATGGCCCGGCATCGCCTCGTGTATCGTCACGACGCGCAGGAGCTCGTTGTTGTACTCCCGCAGGTATCGCTTCGCTTCTTCGTCGCCGAGATAATCGGAGATCGGCGACACCATGAAGTAGAAGTCTCCGCCTTCGTCGAGCGGGCCGGGG
Source organism: bacterium (assembly GCA_020060525.1). Lineage (GTDB taxonomy): Bacteria > Krumholzibacteriota > Krumholzibacteriia > Krumholzibacteriales > Krumholzibacteriaceae > SSS58A. Next base: position 8,373 of record JAGUZZ010000350.1, read on the forward strand.
GAAATGGTCGCCGCGAGTTGCACCGCGTGCAGAAAGGACGGCGTCTCGACGATATGGAGCGGATCATCGGGCAGCGAGAGGAGATCCCGCTCGCGGACGAAACGCTCCGCCTCCCCGTACGCGGCCCTGCAC
>JAGUZZ010000365.1:0-3272 GCA_020060525.1 bacterium
GAAATCCCGGTCGTGACGCGGCTTCGCCTCTTCTACAACGGCTATCTCGAGATTCTGCCCGGGGTCGAGAGCCCGCCGAAGGGCACCTTCACGATACGGGCCGATTTCCCGGCCTATCTGTCCGAGCCGCCGAGGCTCTCCATAGACGGGATCGAAGAGGACGGAGTGCGTTTCACGGTGCCCGATCCGGTCGACTCGCTGCGCTGGGAGGCCTCGTTCGAGCGCACGCTCCCCTCGGGGACGCGCGTTTTCACGGTCAGGGCGGGCGAGTTCTCGCGCGACATCGTCTTCACCGTCACCGGGGACGAGCTCGCGGTCGACGCCTTCAACTTTCCGAACCCCTTCCGCGGCGAGACCAACATCGTCTATACGCTGAACCTCGCGGCCGACGCGGGCCGGATCAACATCTACAACGTAAGCGGCGTTCTCGTGAGGAGCTTCGCGCTTTCGCCGGAACGGCTCCGCGCCGCGAGCTTCATAAGCCCGCACTCGATCGTTTGGGACGGGCGCGACCTCGCCGGAGACCGCGTCGCGAACGGAACGTACATCTACGTGCTGCGGATCGAGCGCGGAGGCCGGAGCGTCGATATCACCGGGAAGAGCGTCAAGCTCGAATAGACGGCGACGCCGCCCGCTCCCTTCGCGGCGGCCCGCGCCGCCCGGCTCCGCTCCCTCTCGGGCGGCCGCCCGAGAGGGGCCGCGGGAAAAAGGGCCGCGGAAAAACATCTTTACCTCCCCGGTTCCCCTTCCGTACAATCGCGCCGTGCGGATTTCCCCGGAGCGCGCCGCGCCCGTCAGAGGCGCGAGCCCGGGCTCACCCTCCGGAGGTATGCGTTGAAAAAGCGGCTCGATGCTCTCAGGAAGAAGGAGAAGCGCTTCATCGTCGGCATCGAGACGGGAAGCGAGCCGGGAAAGCTCGGCGCGGTTCTCGTCGAGATATCCGGCAACGGCGACGATACGGTGCTCGCGATCCTCGGCTTCGCGTCGCGCGGCGTGAACCGCGAGCTCAAGGCGGCCCTCTCCGCGCTCGAGGACGAGGAGGCGTTCGGCTCCGAGGAGCTCGCCGGCATCAACTTCCTCGTTCTGCACAACATTACGAAGCTCTACGACGAGCTGCTCGAGGCGGCGGACGCTGCCGGGGACGAGATCGACCTTATCGGCCTCAAGTGCCTCGAGGTCGGCAAGTTCGTGTTCCCGGCGGATCCGGGCGGCCTGAGCGAGATGACGAACCGCGTCGTCGCGAGCCGTTTTCGGATCGGCTCGGACGACCGATCCGGCGATTTTCTCGCCGTCAGAGAGCCGCTTCTCCAGGGGATCGTGAGCGAGATGATCGACCGGTGCGCGGTCGGCGACGACATGCGCGAGGCGGTCACGGTGGCGCTGCTCGCGAACGAGGCGATCTTCAGCGAAGGCGCGCTCGAGGGCGGCGCGTCGGACCGGGGCTCGAAGAAGGCCGCGAAAGGCGCCGCGAAAAAGGCCTCCGCGGTCTCGAGCGACGCTTCGGCCAGAGGCGGCTCGCCGTGCCTGTGCGGGGAGTTCTTCTTTCCCCGGTGAGGGCGCGCGCATGGGGCCGCCCGCGGGGAGCTTCCGGAGAATGAGATTATGAAGCTCAGCGCTCGCCGTCTCGCGCCGGCGCTCTTTTTATGCCTTCTCGCGCTCGCCGCCTGCGCGGAGAAACGGCCCGCAGCGGAGGCCTCGGCGGAGCCCGCGCCCGCGCCGCCCGCCGCGGAGCCTCTTCCCGAAACGGTTTCTCCCGTGTCGATCCCGGAAGTGGCCCCCGAAGCCGTCGCGATGCTCGACGCCCCTCCGGTCGTGCGCGTTCTCGTGGTCGAGAGCCGCAGGACGATCCGTCTCCGCGTCCCCGGGGCGTACACCGTCGGCGCGGACGCCGTTTCCGGCGTCTCGGGCCGCATCGAGCGCGGGGGGGATCTTTCCGTGCGCGCGTCGGACGGCGAGATCGTGCTCGCCGACGGCAGGCGCAAGGTCTTCGGCGCGAAGAGCGTTTTCGTGGCTCCCGCGGACGGCGAGGTTTCGACGATCGACGGCGCCTCGTATCGCGGGGGATTCCTCTTCGTCGCGACCCGCGGCGGGGTCGCCGCGATCAACGTTATCGACATCGACGAGTATCTCAAAGGCGTGCTTCCCTCGGAGATCGGCTACCTCAAGGGCGCGCAGTACGAGGCCTTCCGCGCGCAGGCCTTCGCCGCCAGGTCGTACGCCCTGAGCAAGCTCGGCGAGAAGCGAGGGGAGCTCTACGACCTCAACGCGACGGTGATGGATCAGGTGTACCGGGGCGCCTCGAGCGAGAGCGAGGCCGCGAACAGGGCGGTCGACGAGACGCGCGGGCTCGTCTGCGCGTTTCTCGGAGAGCCGGCGCGCGCCTACTACTGCTCCTGCTGCGGCGGGCACACGGCCGATATCAGGGCCGTCTGGCCGTGGAAAACGCCGTACCCGTACCTCTACGGCGTTCGGGACACCGTCCTCGGGACCGCGGGCGAGTCGCTCTGCCGAGGCTCGCGGCATTTCCGGTGGACGGCGCGCTGGAGCGCGTCGGATCTCTCCGCCGTCCTTCATCGGACGATCCCGCGGGAGCTTCGCGCGAGCGCGGGGGACGTCGGCCGGATCCTCGACGTGCGGCCGCTCGGCGCCGGCCGGGACGGGCGCGTCGCGGGGCTCGAGATCGAGACCGATCGCGAAAGCTTCACCGTGCAGGGGGACCGGATCAGGTGGGTGTTGAAGCCCGATCCCGGCTCGGACGCCATTCTCAGAAGCACGCTGTTCAACATGGACGTGTCCCGCTCGGGCGGCCGCGTGGCCTCGATCGACGTCCTCGGCGGGGGCAACGGCCACGGCGTCGGCATGTGCCAGACGGGGGCGATACGCATGGCCGAGCTCGGCTACTCGGGCGAACAGATCATCTCCCATTACTATCCCGGCGTTCGGATCGTGACGCTCTACCGGTGACCGATGACACGCGATCCGCTCGAAAAGCTCTCTCGCCATCTCGTCGTCGGTCTCGCCGGGCCGGCGCTGACGGACGGCGAGCGGTCGATCCTCTCGCGCTACCCCGTCTCGGGCGTCATCCTCTTCGACCGAAACGTCGCCGGCGCCCGCTCCCTCATGGAGCTGACGCAGGATCTCCGGCGGGTCTTCAGGGAATCGCGCGGCGCCGTGCCGCTCATCGCGGCCGACCACGAGGGCGGGATCGTCTCCGTTCTCGCGCGGGCGATCGGGGCGCCGCCGACGCAGATGGCGGCGGGCCGGACGGGGGA
>JAGUZZ010000305.1:0-6815 GCA_020060525.1 bacterium
AGCACCGCGGCCACGAACGCCCGCCGGCGCGCACGCGGCGCGGCCGGCCGGCGATTCCGGTCCGATCCGGCGAATTCGCACATCGCCCGCGCGTCCCTATATGACATGCGCACCCCATCCGATGTAGATTCGGGGCGACCCTTCCCGAAGACCTCCCACTGGCCACACGCATCCCGCCCGCAGCATCTCCAGGTAATCGAGCTCGAACCCCGCGTCGAAGCGAAGCTCGTTCCACGAGAACCCTTCCCCCGCTCCCCATGCCGCGCCCGCGTCGCCGTAGATAACGAGACGCATCGGCGCCCAGACCGACGTTTCGCCGACGACGCTCCGCGCCGAGAGATAGAGCGCGTGGGAGGCGAACACGACGCGGTTCCCGACGAACGAATCGTCGGCGTAGCCTCGAAGCGTCGTCATGCCGCCGAGAGAAAACGCGTCCTGGGGCGGCACGGCGCCGTTTTGGCGGCCGGCGTGCACCGTCGCGCGGGCCGCGTGGTGCCGGCCCAGTTTCAGCTCGCCCGAGAGGTTCGCCTGATACGTCTCGAAAGAGAAGTCGCCGAGCCGGAAGGGCCCGGCCTTCTCGAAATAGAGCGTGTTGCGCCACAGGAAGCGGGGAAGTCTGCGCAGCGGCAGAGCGCCGGACAGGTCGAGCATGCAGCGAACGCCGGCCGCGGAGCCTTCCTCCACCGGCAGGCCCGGACGTACGACGGACGAGCTGTATTCCTTCCCGTACAAGCCGATAGTGAGAGCCGTGCTCGAGAGCGCGCGATACCGGGCCGCGAATTCGCCGCCGATCTCGCGCACCTCCTGCCGCGTAAAAACGTAATCGAGGTCGTCGCGGCTTTTTATGTTGTCGAAAAACGTCGCGCCGAGACGGAGGGAATTGCGGAGATAATCCTTCGAGACGGTGTGGAACGTCAAGAAGTCCTGATCCAGGAGGCCGATCATCGCGCGCCCCTCGTACCGGAGAGCGGTCGGATTGACTTCGTTCCACGTGAATCCGACGCCGGCGTAATCGTCGACGTCGGTGAACTTGGTCGAGAGCAGAAAGCGATACGGCCGGCGCTCGGCAACGTCCACGACGACATCGACGTCGCCGTCCTCGCGCTCGGCGACGCGATACGTCGCCGATTGAACGGCGGGCTCGGCGCCGAGCCGCCGCACCGCGAGGTCGAGCTCGTAGGCGTTGAAGGCGTCGCCTCCGAGTCGCGCGACGCCGCGGATATAGTCTTCCTTCAGCCGGCGATTTCCCGCGATCGAAACGGCGCGGATCCGGGGGCTCGATACCTTCGCTCGATACGGCGGGAGCGAATCGGAAACGTCGACCGAGATCCGCGTATAGCCGTGCATCGCGTAGATGTCCAAGAGCTCGCGCGCGAGCGGATCGGCGCCGAGGCGACCGACATCCGCCTCGAAGACGCGATGGCGAGCGCGTTCTTCCAGCTCATCCAATACAACGCGGTCCGGAAGGGGAGAATCGCCTTCGAGGGCGATTCGGACCGCGTCCGAGGGAGGTCCGGACGGCACGGGGTTTCCGGCGACTCTCTCGGTCACCGAAACGGGACGCCCTCCTTCATCGCGGAGCAAGCTGTCGAGAAACGTCCGCACGCGGGCGATCGTCGAGCGATCGATGAGGTCCTCGGCGTGCTTTCTCCCGGGAACGATCATGAGCGACTTGGAATCGGCGAAGTCTTCGAAAGAAACGACCAATCGCCGCACGTTCACGAACCGGTCCTTCTCGGATTGTATGACGAGCGTCGGCACGCGACGTGGCGCTTCCGACAGGTCCAAGGGGTACCCGCGCGCGCTCATGAAGCCGAGCCGCGTTTTTGTGATGATCCGAAGGGGCACCCGTCCGATGGATGTCGTGAGCATCTTGTCGGAAACCAGTCCGACGACGAACGGCGAGGTCCACCGCGTCAGGCCCGAAGGGCTGACGACGATCAGCGCGTCCATATTGCCGAACAGCTCGGCCGTTCGCCATCCGACCGTGCCGCCCATGCCGGCGCCGAGCACGATCGTTCTCCGGTAGCCCATTTTCTTCGCGCAGGAAAGCGCCGCGCGCAGATCGAGCACCTCGTCCCCGCCGATCGTGGCCGTTCCGAGGCTCGATTTGTGTCCTCTGAAATCGAACGTCATGAGATCGAACCGGTCGGCCAGGGCCTCGGCGAGAAGTCGCACTTCCCCGCCTTCCTTCCCCCCGAGCAAGCGATGGCAGTAGACGATGACGTCGTCGTTGCCCGTCTCGTACAGGCGGGCGTCGATCGCTATCCCGTCGGCGGTTTGCAGAACGATATCTCGTGAAACGCGCGCGGGCGCGGCGGGCATGGAGTGCCCCGCCGCCGGCAAGGCGAGCGCGGCGGCGGCAAGAGCGGTACAAGCGAGAAGCGCGGATCTCATTCGCGCATTATCCCACGTAAACCGGAGGTCGACAATACCGGAAGGTACGGCTCCGAGATTATGATAAACAACGAACCGACCGTCACGGGGTCGTCCGGAACCACGACCTCGTCCGCAGGCAGATCTTCACGAGGAGCAGCATCACGGGCACCTCGATGAGCACGCCCACGACCGTCGCGAGCGCCGCGCCCGAGGAGAGCCCGAAGAGCATCGTCGCCGTCGCGATCGCGACCTCGAAGTGGTTCGAGGCGCCGATCATCGCCGACGGCGCCGCGTCCTCGTAGGAGAGCCGCAGCGTCTTCGCGAGCCCGTAGCCGAGCCAGAAGATGAGGTTCGTCTGGATGAAGAGCGGTATGGCGATCCAGAGGATGGTGAACGGATTCTCGAGGATGACGGCGCCCTTGAACGAGAAGAGCAGCACGAGCGTGACGAGGAGCGCGACGATCGTGACCGGCGTCAGCACGTGGAGAAACTTCTCGTTGAACCACGCCTCGCCCCTCGCCGCGACGACCCACGTTCGCGAGAAATACCCCGCGACGAGCGGCAGCGCCACGTAGATTCCGATCGAGAGGAGGAGCGCCTGCCACGGCACCGGCAGCCTGCCGACGCCGAGAAGGAATCCGCCCAGCACGCCGTAGAGAACGAGCATCGTGAGCGAGTTGATGGCGACCATGACGAGCGTGTGCCCGTCGTTCCCCTTGGCGAGGTAACCCCACACGAGCACCATCGCGGTGCACGGCGCCACCCCGAGAAGGATGCAGCCGGCGAGGTAGCTCCGCCACAGCGGCACCTCGAGCAGCTTCACGCCGCCCACGACGACGACCTTGCCCGCGCCGTAGACCGCGCCCGGCTCGAGATCGAGCCCGAACGGCATCTTCACGTGGTCGACGGCCTCGGCGCCGATGAAGCCGCGAAAGACGACGCCGAGAAAAAGGAGCGCTATCGCGTACATCGTGAAAGGCTTCACCGCCCAGTTCACGAAGAGCGTGAGCCCGACGGGCTTCGCCGCCCGGCCCGCCTTGAGCACGTCCTGGAAGTCGATCTTCACCATGATCGGGTACATCATGAAGAAGAGGCACACGGCGATGGGAATGGAGACGACGGGCGCGCCGTCCACGCTGATGGCGAGACCGTCGAGATAGACGGCGATCCGCGGCGCGATCCGTCCGAGCGCGATCCCTATGACGATGCAGAGTCCGACCCAGACCGTGAGGTACCGCTCGAAGAATCCGAGCCCCCGCGGTTGTTTCGTGACGCACGCCTCGGTCGCCATGTCGGCCATGGTACTTTCCCGGCGGGCCGCGCGTCTACTCGATTTTCGGGGCCGGCGCGCGGCGAATTATGCGTGGAACGCCCGAAAACGAAGGTGCTATAGTCTCGGCGCACGACGCGGTTCCGTATCGTCGCGCGGCGTGAGACGCGCGGTCGCGGCCGCCGAGAATAACCGCGATGAACATTCGAATCGATGGAGGACCCCGCCATGACCCGCAGCATTGCACGAACACTGTCGCTCTTCCTCTTGATCGCCGCCCTCGCGGTCGCGGCGAGCGCCGAGACGCCTCCCCGCGCAAAGATCCGCGCCGGCGTCTTCGACGGCAACGGCGCCTCTCCCGCCTGCGTCGTCGAAACGTTCGAGGCGCTCCGCGTCGATCCGGATATCGAGCCCTCGCTGCTCGCGGCGCGCGACATATCGCTCGGCGCCCTGAAGAATCTGGACGTGATCGTCTTTCCCGGCGGGAGCGGCAGCAAGCAGTACAACAACCTCGGCCTCGGCCAGAGAGAAACGATCCGGAATTTCGTGCTGAAGGACGGCAAGGGGATCGTCGGCATATGCGCGGGCGCCTATCTCATCTCGGATTCCGAGGGCTATCCCTGCCTCAATCTCCTCGACGCCGGCACCGTCGACCGCGAGCACGACGAGCGCGGCTCGGCGCTCGTCGAGGTCGCGTTCACGGAGAAGGGGCTCGAGGTCTTCCCCGAGATGAAGGGGCTCGCCGCGGCCTTCGTGCAGTACCACGACGGTCCGCTCTTCGTCCCGGCGCCGGAAGGCGAGGCGCCGGCCTACGAAGAGCTCGCGACGATACGAAGCGACGTTCATCTCACGGGAAACTCGTCGCCCGGCATGACCCCGGGAAAGCCCATGTTCATCAGGCAGGAAGCTGGCCGCGGCAGGCTCTTCGCGAGCGCCGGCCATCCCGAGGGAACGGCGGGGATGAGATGGATCGTGCCGCGCATGGTCCGCTGGGCCGCGCGGCGGGAGCCCGTCTCCTACGCGCCGGAGGTCGTCCGGCCCGCGCGCGACACGGCGGAGGTCTTTCACGACGACGGGCTCGAGGCCGAGTTGTTCTGGAGGATCCTCGACGAGAGCCCCGCGATCCGCATGGAGGCGCTCCGGCGGCTCGCGGACCTGCGCTACCGCAACGGCGCCCGGTGGTCGATCGGCTGCCTGCGCGACGGCGACCCCGCCGTGAGGGCGCTCGCCGCCTCGATCCTGCGCGAGGACGAGTATACGGCGGCCGTCCCCGACATCGAAGCCGCGGCGAACGTCGAGAAGGACGCCTCGTGCAAGGAAATCCTCGATGCGTCCCTGCGTTTCCTGCGGCTCATTCGCCGCGAGCGATAGCGTCGCCGCGCCGGGAGATACGACATGAAGCCGAAAAACGCGGATTGCATCGCGACGCAGGAGATAGAGACCCCCCTCGGCCCCATGCTCGCGGGAGCGACGGCCTCCGGGATCTGCCTTCTCGAGTTCACGACGCCCGGACGGCTCGGGCCTCAGCTCGACGCTCTCGCGCGCCTGTTCGGGCTCCCCGTTCGGCGCGCCGAGCACCGCCGCATCGACCGCCTGCGACGCGAGCTCGATCGCTATTTCGCGGGTCGTCTCGAGCGATTCGCGTCGCCGCTCGTTTTTCCCGGAACCCCGTTCCAGATCGAGGTATGGAAGGCTCTTCTCGCCATCCCGTACGGCGAAACGCGAAGCTACGAGGACGTCGCGCGCGCCGTCGGCCGTCCCGGCGCCGTGCGGGCGGTCGGAACGGCGAACGGCCGCAACCGCATCGCCGTCGTCATCCCGTGCCACCGCGTGATCAACAAGAGCGGCGCGCTCGGCGGATACGGCGGCGGCCTGCGGCGCAAGAGGTTCCTCCTCGAGCTCGAGGGGGCGTCCGTCGCGTCGACGGGCTCCGACGGCAAGCGGTCCGTATGGGGTTGACGGGCGGGGCGGACGGCATTAGCATTCTCTCGTAACGATCGAGCCCTGCGAGAGGGATCCATCGGGCGGAAAGGAGCGAGTCATGATCGGAACATGCGCGCGTAGAGGGCCGAGGATCGCCGGAGTCCTCGCGGCGGTTTTCCTGATGCTGGCCGCGTTCGGCAGCGTCGGATGCGCCCCGGCGAGATACGGTACGAGCGTTCATGCGAGCGTCCGTATCAGCGACTACGACTATCTCGACGATTACGGAGACTGGGTGCGCATCCCGCGGTACGGATGGGCGTGGCGCCCCTACGTCGTCGCGGGCTGGTCGCCCTTCTTTCACGGCCACTGGTCGTGGACGCACGACGGATGGGCCTGGATCTCCTACGAGCCGTTCGGCTGGATGGTCTATCACTACGGATTCTGGGATTACCACCCGCGGTTCGGATGGGTCTGGGTGCCCGGCACCCAGTGGTCGCCGGCCCGCGTCCAGTGGTACACCTTCGGAAACTACTGCGCGTGGGCGCCGATGCCGCCTCCGCACATGTACTGGCCCGACCCGTGGGATCCCTGGGACATCAACGTCTGGATCGTCGTGGACATCAACCACTTCACGAACGACCACATCGGCCACCACAGGCTCGACCAGCCGGTCCTCCGCGAGATGTTCCAGCGAGGAAACGCGGTCAAGCGCGCGCCGGCGATCCGCACCGTCGAGCAGATCACGAAGCGCAGGATAGAGCCCGTGAAGATCGAGAGAGAGCCGGCGAACGTGCGCAGGGAGGTCATGCGAACGCCGCCGACGCCCGGCCGTCCGGGCAAAACCCCGCTCCGCCAGATGGTGCTCCCGGAGCGGGAAAAGGCGCGGGTCAAGGAGTACGCGCCCAAGGTCGAGCGCGAGGTCCTGACGCCGAAAAAGACCGATTCCGACCGGAGACGGGACGAGTTCGAGCCCGCGAAGGAACGCAGGGACAGCGACACCAAGAAAAAGGAGACCGAGAGCAGGCAGAAGACCCGCAGACGATAGTTTCGCGCGCGGGGCCCGGGGATTTCTGGTAGAATGCCGGCATCATGCTCTCCGATACGCCGGAACGGAAGCTCTCCGGAGCCGACCTCGCGCTGCTCGCGGCCTCGCTCGCGTGTGGAATAGCGGCGGCGCTCCGGACATGGGGCGCCGCCGCTTTGACGTTCCCGGCCGCGGCGCTGCTCGCCGCCGCGGCGGCGC
>JAGUZZ010000164.1:0-6816 GCA_020060525.1 bacterium
ACAAGATAATGGTCGTCGGCTCGTTCATCATCGGCCTCGACGTGGACGAATTGGGGATCGGCCCGCGGATCGCCGAAGTGGCCGACCGGTACGGCATCGACACCCTCAACGAGCTCTTCCTGACGCCGCTGCCCGGCCCGCGCCTCGCCTTCGCGGGGGAACCGGTTCCATGTCGAAGACGAGCGCGCCGCGGCCGGGGGCGCGCCGGATCAACCGTTCCGCGCGCTCAACCGAGCCTGTCGCCGACCTGCCGCCTGAAGCTATCGTGCGCTTTGTGGCCCATCCGTATGTTGTTCCGGTACGAGAGATTTCCCACGAGGCTCAAAAACGGCTTGTGGCGCCGCCATACGCTGCTCCACACCCTTCGCAGGATGCTGGGCACGGAATAGAAGGCGTGGTTGCAGGCGTTCATTTCCCGGATGATGTCGTCGAGTGACAGATGCTTGTACCGCGCGACCGGAAAGGTCAGCGTGTAGTACTTCCAGTCTTCCGGGAACGTATTGAGAGGGATGCGTTTCTCCGATTTCATCTGGTCCCAGAGGCGCGTGCCGGGCAGCGGCGTCAGGAAGAGCGCGTTGAGGTTGTCGATGCCGTACCGGTCGGCCACTTCGGCGATCCGCTTGCCGATCCCCAATTCGTCCACGTCGAGGCCGATGATGAACGAGCCGACGACCATTATCTTGTGCCGCTGGATGCGCCGCACCGACGCGCGAAAATCGCGGTTCTTCATGAGGTTGAATTTCTTGCCGAGTCCGAGGAGCTTTCCGGGGGAGAGCGATTCGAACCCGATGAAGACGCCGCCGCATCCGGCCTTCGCGGCGAGCTCCATGAGCTCCTCGTCGTCGGCGAAGTTGATCGTAGCCTGAGCCACCCATTCCTTCCCCAGATCCGCCTTTATCATCGCGCGGAAGAGATCCTTGGCGCGGGCGATATGTTCGGGGCGCGTGCCGATGAGGTTGTCGTCGACCACGAGAACGAGCTTCTCGCGAATCATCTTGAATTCCCGTATCACGTCCTCGATGGGCCGCTGCCGGTAATGAGCGCCGTTGAACGCCGTCACGCTGCAGAAGCTGCAGTTCAGGGGGCAGCCCCTCGTCGTTTGGATGGCTCCGATGGCGTATCCCTCGGCGAGCAGATCGTGGCGCGCGAGCGGAATGCTGTGCAGCTCGGCTCTCCCGCCCTCGTAGCGGGGGCGCAGGCGGCCGCGCCGCGCGTCTTCGAGGACCCGGGGCCATACGCTCTCGGCCTCTCCCGTGACGATCGAGTCCGCGTGCTCCATGGCTTCGTGCCGGCACATCGTCGCGTGGATTCCGCCGAGGACGACGGGCACGCCGAGGGACCGGAAATAGCCCGCCACTTCGTAGGCGCGGTTCGCCTGGGAAGTGAAGGCGGTTATCCCGACGAGGTCCGGCCGGGGCATCGCCTCGTAATCGGGGACGCCGAGGTTCTCGTCGATGATCGTGGCTTCCCACTCCGGAGGGGTCAGGCCCGCGAGAACCATGAGGCCGAGGGGCTTCCACACGCGGTAGCGGTTCCAGCGGCTCTCTTTGACGCGGACGATGTTGATGAGCGGATTCGACGGATTGATGAGATACAGTCGCATGCCGGCGGCACTCTATACCGAAACGGTTCGTTATGCCGATCGCGTCCGCCGGCGGAACATCCGCCGGAAGACAAGAAAGAGAATGAGACCGACGAGCACGATCGCCAGCACCGGCAGCACGATCGAAACGATCGTCCCGACGACGGAAGCGACGAGCTCTCCCGTCGAAACCAACGGGTTGCCGAATCCGCCGGTCGTCGCCGTCGACGTCCCGCGCGCGAAGACGCTCGCGCCCTGCACGACGCCGGCCACGCCGCCGCCCGCGATGACGCCGAGAGGCCAGCGCAGGAGCGGCGACAGATCGCCGGCCATGGAGGCCGTGATGATCGTGCCGGCGACGACCGCGGCGGGCGTCGCGATCGTGTCGAGGAGATGGTCCACCCACGGAATGTAGTACGCGCACACCTCGACGATCGTCGCGACGCCGAACGCGATAGTCGCGGGCCACGACCCGAGCCACTCGAATCCGTGCGAAAGCGGCAGATGTCCCAGATGGTGGGCGACGTTCAACCCGAGCAGGGGCACGAAGACCCTGAATCCGCACGTCGCGCTCAGTCCGATCCCGACGAAAAAGGCCAGTATGCCCTGCATTTCCGGGGCGCTCCTTCGTTCTATTCAGCCCCAAAAATAGGACATGCGAACGCGTATATCCAGAACAAACTGCGCCCCATATCGAATGCGGCGCTCTCGGCGGCGCGCAGAATGACCTCGGCCGCCGCTACTTCGCGTTCCTCAGGGGCACGCGGAGCAGCATGAACCCTATGATGCCGATGCAGACGAGGCTCAAAAGGTACGAAGGCGTTTCGAACATGTGAAAGAGCTTGATCTCGGCGAAGGCGAGCCCCGCGAACAGCAGGCCGAGCAGCGCCTCTCCCGCGATGAGGCCCGAGGAGAGCAGCACGCCGGCATTTCCCATCTTCTCTTTCGCGGCGCCATCCATCTTTCGCGTTTCGACGAGCCGGTCGAGGAGGCCCTTCATGAGGCCGCCCACGAAGATCGCGAACGAGGTGTCGATCGGGAGATACATCCCGACGGCGATGAGCATCGGGCTTTTCACCTGCATCATGATGAACGCGGCGCCCATCAGCATCCCCGCGATGATGAGGATGAACTCGGTCTTCGCCTCGACGATGCCTCGGGCGACGATGGCCATGAGGCTCGCCTGCGGCGCGGGGAGCTTTTCCCCGCCGAACCCGGCGCGCGTGCCGAGGATGTCGTTCTGCCGCTCTGGGGGCGCCTGTTTGATCTCGTCGAGCGAGTAGGTCGTTCCGGCGAGCGCGGGATCCTCGCCCTTGTATTCGACCGTGACGACGCCGTTCCGCTCGAGGCGCTCGAGCTCGTTCCCGACGACCTGTTTCACGTCTCCGAGGTGGAGGAGCGAGAGGATGAGGAACATGACGACCGCCGCGGCGGTCACGCCGAATATGTCCCCCACCTGCATCCGCCACGGCGTGCAGCCGAGGATGTGCCCCGCCTTGAGGTCCTGCATCATCTCTCCCGCGACCGACACGCTCGTGCACGTGAAGGCGGCGACGCCCAGCACCGCCGCGACGGCGGCGACCCCTTTCATGCCGAGGGCGACCATGAGCAGCGCCGCCACGATCAGCACCGATACCGTGAGACCGCTCGTCGGATTGTTGCTCACCCCGATGATGCCGACCAAGTACCCGGAGACCGCGGCGAACACGAATCCGAGGAAGAGCATCACGACGGCCGCGACGGCCGCGGGCAGGAGGGCGTTCGTGAAGTAGTTGAAGATGAAGAGCATGATCACCGATATGACCCCGATCACGAGCAGGGACCAGCGGATGTTTATATCCTTGTCGGTGCGCGAGAGCGCGGCCTCGTCCGAGGCGGACTTTTTCATATAAGAAAACGACCGGGATATGCCCGTAAAGAGGCTCTGCCGCATCCGGTAGAGCGTGTAGAACGCGCCGACGAGCATCCCGCCGATCGCGATATAGCGGACGTAGTTCTTCCAGACGAGGGTGAGCTCCGCGGTCCAGTTCGTCACCGCGCCGGGATCGTCGCGGTGCAGGAAGTAGGCGATGATCGGCGTGAGCAATCCCCACGCCAGCACCCCGCCGCTGAAGTTGATCGCGCCGAGCTTGGGGCCGATGATGTATCCGACGCCGAAGTACGCCGGGTTCATCCCCGGCGCCCGCAGCATGAGCACGCCCTTCGAGAGCGACACGATCTTCTGCCAGCCCGCCGCGATGAACTTGAACTCGACGAGCGCGCTGAACAGCGCGCCGACTCCCATCCCCATGAAGAGGAAACGCGAGTTCTGCACGCCGCTCTGTCCCGATTTATGGATCTCGGCCGCGGCGATCGACTCGGGGAAGGGGAGCTCCGCGTCCTCGACGAGCACGCGCCGCAGGATCGTCACGAACATGATGCCGAGGATGCCGGCCACGACGAGCATGATGGTCGAGAGGATGTAATGCTCGAGCGAGAAGAAGGGGTTCCAGATCGAGGCGATGAAGAAGGCCGGCAGCGTGAATATCGCGCCGGTCGCGACGTTGCCGCCGATCGAGCCGACCGTTCGAGCCGCGTTCTCCTCGAGAAGGGTGCCCTTCATCGTCTTGAGCACGGCCATGCCGATGACGGCGGTCGTATAGGTGGCGGCGATCGTCATTCCCGCCTTGAGCCCCAGATACGCGTTGGCGGCCCCCATCATGACCGCCATCAGCACGACGAGGAACACCGCCCGGAAAGTGAACTCGGCCATTTTCGTCTCGGCCGGAACGAACGGAACGAACTTCTTCTCTTCAGCCATGACGACCAGCTTTCCTCCTGGAGATTCGTGTTCGAGCGAATCCTTGGACCGGAAACATCGCCCGGATAGTAGAGGAACGGCGATGTTCTGTCAATTCGCGACATCGGCGGGCGCGGGCCGGTCCGGCCGGACGCCGGCCGGGGCGACCCGCCGGGACGCGGCGGCGCCCCGTATGATTCGCCTGCCGCGGAACCATATTGACGGCGAGGCGTATTATATGCAAAGAGGAGGCATGGCTATGCGCGGAAGGTCGATCGCGGCGATAGCCGCGACGCTGCTCTTGTGGTTGCCGGCGGGCGCGGCAAGCGAGCCGGAGAACGCCGGACTCTCCCGGGAAATCATCGGAAAATATTTCGAGGCGATCGGAGGTCGGGCGCGAGTCGAAGCCGTTCAGAACCTCGTCATCGGGGGCTACTACGGCAACGTGTTTCTCGAGAGGGGCGACAGCATGACGCTCTACCTCAAGAAACCGCGCTCGCTCAGGCGGGAGTCCTACGGGAGGGTCGTCACCTACGACGGGACGTCCGGCTATACGAACACATTCGGCGATCTCTCCGAAGCCAAAGGCGACAACCTCGCGAGCCTCCGCTACTACGCGGGGTTCTTCCACAATTTCTTCAGTCTTCTGAAATTCGGCGAGAGTCTCGAGGAGGCCGTCTACCGCGGCGAACGGCGGCTGGGGCCCCAGCGCGAACACGTCATATCGATCCCGTACGAAGGGGTGGACTACGAAGTCCACATCCTGGCCGACAGCTGGCTCGTCGACCGGATCGTCTTCCCCTTCGGCGATCCGCAGCGGGGCACGCGTATGGTGAACACGCTGAAGGACTACCGTAGACACCACGGCGTGCTGATGCCGACGGCGCTCGTGTTCGAGGTCGTCGGCCGCGAATCGGCCCCCATGAAGATCGAGATCGCGACGGTCGACGCGCCGGCGTCGCTCCCCGATTCGCTCTTCGAGAAACCGGACATCCGCATCGAGCCGCCGGTCCTCGCCGACGGCGCGCTCACGGGATTCATTTACGACAAGGTCGACGGGAACATCCTCACGAACATCAGAAGAGCGCACATGGAGCAGCTCGGCGTCAAACCGGGCGAGTTCATAACCTTCGAGGTCGAGGGCAGGCGGATGAGCATCCGCTACGTCGAGGACATCCACACCGGTTTCAAGGGAGCGCAGCTCGGCGATTACATGGCCATCTACTATCAGACGCCGCTGCTTTCGTTTCTGCTCTTCGGCGAGGGCTCGCTCTCGGACGTCTTCGCGTTCGAGAAGGGGCAGGCGATACGCGTGTGGCCGACCGCGAAAGAATGAGGAGGCGCGAAATGCCCGGCACGAACGATCCGAACGCGAAAAACGACGGAGGGACATCGGGAGGGCTCAGCCGGAGGGATTTCCTGAAAATGGTCCCGCCCGCGGTCGCCGGTCTCGCGGTGCTCGGCGGGATGGGAGCGAGGCTCGGCGGTCTCGCGCATGCCGCGGCGATGGACGAAGCGCCGAGGATCCTCGATTACCGCCCGCTCGGCGCGACCGGGTACAAGATCTCCGATATCGGCATGGGCGCGGGGGTGGACGACGCCGTCATCCAGTACGCGTACGAGCGCGGCATCAACTACTTCGATACGGCCGACTCCTATTACAACGGGAAGGGGGAGGAGGCGTTCGGGCGCGCTCTCAAGGGCGTGCGGGACAAGTGCGTCATATCGACCAAACACATGGTCGAGCCGGGCTGGAAGAAGGAGACGCTCATGGAGAAGGTCAACGCCAGCCTCAAGCGGCTCGATTCGGATTACGTGGACCTGCTGTTCATGCAGGGGGTCGGCAATCCCGCGCTCTTCAAGAACGAGGAGATATTATCGGCCTACCGCGCGCTCAAAGAGCAGGGCAAGTACCGCTTCCTCTGCTTCTCGACGCACGACACGGATGCCGTCGTACCGGCCGCCGTCGAGAGCGGACTCTTCAGCGCGGCGATGCTCATGTACATTCCAACGATGTTCCAGAAGATGGACGAGATGCACGCGCGGCTCCACGAGGCCGGGATCGGCATCATCGCCATGAAGGCCTTGAAGGGCGGAGAGGGCGCGAAGGTGCTCGAGAGCGCGGATCCTGGATCGACCTTCGCTCAGGCGTCGATCCGGTGGGCGCTGCAGGACAGGAAGATCTCCACGGTGCTCATCAGCATGCGCACCTTCGAGCACATCGACGAGTACCTCAAGGTGTCGGGGAGCGGGCTCTAGAAGCCGCCGCTCGGCGGCGATTCCGCGCGCGGGCGAAATACAGGGAGCGGGGCGAGGCGCCCCGCTCCCTGTTCGTCATGAGGCCGCGGCGCCGGCCCCTACCGCAGGAGCACCATCTTGCGCGAGAGGGTCTCGCGGCCGGCGCGCAGCCGGTAGAAGTACACGCCCGAGCTCACCGAGCGGCCGCCGCCGTCCG
>JAGUZZ010000244.1:0-6910 GCA_020060525.1 bacterium
CGGACGGCGGCGGCCGCTCGGTGAGCTCGGGCGTGTACTTCTACCGGCTGCGCGCCGGCCGCGAGACCCTCTCGCGCAAGATGGTGCTCCTGCGGTAGGCGCCTGCGCATCCCGAAACGACGCAACACAGGGCGTCGACGTCCGTTGGGCGGTCGCCGCCTCTCATTTTTTTGCCCCCCCGCAGGCTAAAATTTGAAACAAACCGCCCCTTTCGCGAGTATTACTGCATATCGCCGGATTTTCTCCCGATCCGGGTCCGTCACCTTTTTCCCGAAAGGAGCTTCGATGGTCAGGAGGATTGTTTGTCTCGCGGTCCTCGGGATGCTCGTCTGCGCGTCCGCCGCTCCCGCGGCGGCCGAGAGCAGGCTCATGCGCTACCCCGACATCCACGGTGATAACATAGTGTTCACGCACGGCGGCGATCTCTGGATCGTCCCTTCGACCGGCGGCACGGCGACGAGGCTCACGTCGCATCCCTGGACGGAAGCGTCCGCGAAGTTTTCCCCCGACGGAAAAACGATCGCCTTTTCCGCCCTCTACGACGGCAACACCGACGTCTTCGCGATCCCGGTCGAAGGTGGCATGCCGAAACGCCTGACCTATCACCCCATGCCGGACGCCGTGCTCGACTGGCATCCCTCGGGTGAGCGCGTGCTCTTCCGCTCGAACCGCGAGTCCAAAACGAATCCGGGCCCGCGCTACATGAAGCTCTACACCGTTTCGAAGGACGGCGGCGTCGCCGAGGCGCTCCCGCTCTTCGAGGGCGAGCTCGCGAGCTATTCGCCGGACGCCTCGAAGATCGCCTTCACGCGCCTCGCCCGCGAATTCCGCACGTGGAAGCGCTACCGCGGCGGCATGGCCCCCAACATCTGGATGTACGACTTCAAGACGGGAGGCGCCGAGCTCCTCGTCGATTCCGACGGAAACGACATGTTCCCGATGTGGTACGGGAACACCCTCTACTTCATCTCCGACCGCGAGCGCACGTACAACGTCTACGCGCTCGACCTCGGCACGAAGAAGGTGCGCAAGCTCACGAACCACGACGAGTACGACGTCAAGTGGCCGAGCCTCGGCGACGGCGCGATCGTCTACGAGAACGGCGGCTGGCTCTACGTGCTCGACCTGAAGTCCGAGAAGACGCGCAAGCTCGAGATCGTCGTGCCGGGCGAGCTCTCCGACGCGCGCCCGCGCTACGAGCGCGTCGCGGGACTCATCCGCGGGGGCGATCTCTCCGGCACCGGCAAGCGCGCGGTCTTCGAGGCGCGGGGCGAGATCTTCACCGTTCCGGCGGAGAAAGGCGTCGTTCGCAACGTCACCCGCACGCCGGGCGTCCGGGAGCGCGCACCGGCGTTCTCGCCCGACGGAAAATGGATCGCCTACTTCTCCGACGCGACCGGCGAATACGACATCTATCTCCGGAAGCCGGACGGCACCGGGGACGAGGTCCGCGTCACGAAGGGGATCGGGCAGTATCCGTTCAACATGACGTGGTCGCCCGACGGCAAGAAGCTCGCGTTCCATGACGAAACGTTCACCTTCTACTACGTCGACATCGACGAAAAGAAGGTCGTCGCGGTCGACGTCGATCCGTGGGGCGATCTCGCCGATTACTCGTGGTCGGCGGACAGCAAGTGGCTCGTCTACGCGAAGAGCGGCGACAACGGCAACAACGCCGTCTATTTCTATTCGCTCGACGAGAAGAAACCGCGCCAGGCGACGAGCGGATTATGGAACGACCGGAACCCCTGCTTCTCGCCGGACGGCAAGTATCTCTATTTCGTATCGGACCGCGCGACGGCGTTCCAGTTCAACAGCTACGAATTCGACATCAACTACGTCTATCCGTCGGTCGTCTGCGCCGTGACGCTCAAGGCCGACACCCCCTCGCCGCTCGCCCCCGAAAGCGACGAGGTCGAGGTGAAGGAAGAGAAGAAGGACGAGGGCGGGAAGGACGCCGACAAGAAAGACGACGAGAAGAACGGCAAGAAAGACGACGCGAAAAAGGACGCCAAGGACGAGAAGAAAGACGACGCCAAGAAGGCCCTCGAGATCGACTTCGACGGCTTCGAGTCGCGCATCGTCGGACTTCCCGTCGGCACGGGCAACTTCCTCGGCCTCTATCCGACGGAAGGCAAGCTCTTCTACGCCGACGCTCCGAACAACCCGATCGGCGCGGGCGGCGGCGACGGCGACGCCCCGCAGGGCTTCACCCTCAAGTATTTCGACCTCTCGAAGCGCGAGTCGAAGACCGTGATCGGCGGCATCACGAACTACGGCTTCTCGGCCGACGGCAAGAAGATCCTCTACCGCGCGGGTCAGGTCTACGGCATCATCGACGCCGCCGAGGGCAAGAAGGCCGGCGACGGCAAGATCGCGACGAATGAGCTCGACATGAAGGTCGATCCGCGCGCCGAGTGGGCGCAGATGTTCGCCGAGGCGTGGCGCCTCGAGCGCGATTTCTTCTACGTGAAGAACATGCACGGCCTCGATTGGGACAAGATACGCCGCCGCTACGAGGCGCTTCTGCCGTACCTCACGACCCGCGACGATCTCAACTATCTCATCGGCGAGATGATCGCCGAGCTCAACGCCGGCCACGCCTACGTGGGCGGCGGCGATTTTCCGAGCGTAAGGCGCGTCGGCACGGGCCTCCTCGGGTGCGACTTCGAGGCCGATCCCGCGAGCGGGCGTTACCGGATCTCGAAGATCTACACCGGACGCAACTGGGATCCGCAGTGGCGCGGGCCGCTCGCCCAGCCCGGCGTCAACGTCAAGGAGGGCGAGTACATCCTCGCCATCGACGGCGTGGATCTGAAATACCCCGCGGATCCCATCGCGCTGCTCGAGAACCGCGCCGGCAAGCAGACCGCGATCAAGGTCTCGACGGCTCCGGACGGCAAGGACGCGCGCGACGTCACGGTCGAACCCGTGGCGAGCGACCTCAACATCCGTTACGCCGACTGGGTCGAATCGAACAGGCTCAAGGTCCTCGATGCCTCGGGCGGCCGCGTCGGCTACGTCCACGTGCCGAACACGACGGTCGAAGGTCTCATGGAGTTCGCGAGGCTCTTCTACGGCCAGACGAACTTGGACGGCATCGTGATCGACGAGCGCTGGAACAGCGGCGGCTGGATGCCCACCCTCTTCGTCGACCGTCTCGCCCGACGGACGACGAGCTACTGGGGGGGCCGGCACTTCAAGAAACTGGCCCCCTTCCCGGGCTCGGCGCCGAAGGGCCACCTCGCCATGCTCATCAACGAGTGGTCGGGATCGGGCGGAGACGCCTTCCCGTACTTTTTCCGTCAGGCCGGGCTCGGGCCGCTCATCGGCAAGCGCACGTGGGGCGGCCTCGTCGGGATCAACAGGAACATCCCGCTCATGGACGGCGGCGGCGTGACGATGCCGGCGGTCGGATTCACCGATCTCGAGGGGAACTACGCCGTCGAGAACGTCGGCGTATCGCCCGACATCGAAGTCGAGAACGCGCCCGATCTTCTCGTCAAGGGACGCGATCCTCAGCTCGAGAAGGCGATCGAGGTTCTGCTGGAGAAGATCCGGAAAGAGCCTCCCAAGACGCCGCCGACGCCGAGGGATCCGGACAAGCGCTGAAAGGAACGAAAAGAGTCGTTCTCCAAGCCCGGGCGCGCGGCGCGCGCCCGGGCTTTTTTCCGCCCGCCCGGGGGCTCGGCGGCGCGGCGCCGGGCCCTCTACAGCTCCCGGAGCGCCGTGATGATGGGAAGCCGCGCCGCTCGAACGGCCGGCGGGAGCCCGCCGACGACCCCCATGACGAGGGAGAAGACGATTCCGCCCGCGACGATGGCGGGGGTGACGCGGAAGGAAAACGCGAGGTAGGAGAAGCTCGACCAGTTCATGGTGCCCGTCGTGAAGCCGTTGAACGGCAGAGCCGCGAGGCTTCCGACGACGCCGCCCGCGAGCGCGACGACGAGCGACTCGGCGACGAAGGAGGCGACGACGCTCCCGGGGCCGAACCCGAGCGCCTTGAGGGTCGCGATTTCGGACGAGCGCGCCGCGACCGCCGCGTACATCGTATTGAGGGCCGCGAAGACCGCTCCGACCGCCATGACGGCGGCGACGATGAATCCGAGCACCCGTATAATCGTCGACACCGTCCGCGACTGCTCCTCGTAGTAGGTCGTCTCGCGGAAGACGTCGACCGCGAGACGCGGGTCCGAGGTGACGGCGTCCTTGAACGCGCCGAAGCTCTCGGGCGATTCGAGCCGCACCGTCACCGACTGGAAGATGTTCTCGGGGCGTTTGAAGATCTGGTTGAGAACGGTCGCGTCGCACCAGATCTCGGAGTCGAAGGAGCTCCCGCCCGCGTCGAACACGCCGACGATCGTCCAGCTTCCGCCGCCGAACTCGACGGTCGATCCGAGGGAAAGCCCCGCGTACGTGGAAGGCACGTTCCGTCCGACGACGAGCTCCGCGAGGCCCGCCTGAAAGAACCGCCCCTCGGCGATGCGCGCGTTCGGGCGCACGTCGAGGACCGACGGGGAGAGGCCGCGGATCTGCACGTTCGCGTCGGATCCCGTGGCGGCGAGGGCGAAGGCGCCGATCACGACGACCTCGTTGCTCGCGAGCGGCGCGCCGCCCGCCGAATGCGCCACGCCCGCGGCGTCGGCGACGACGCGGGCCTGATCGAGCGTGAGGGCGCTCATCATCTCGCTCTCGGCTCCTCCGCGCAGCACGATGGCGTTTTGACGCGAGCCGCCCGAGACGAGCGTCGCCTGAAATCCCCGCGCCATCGCGAGCATGACGATGAACACGGCGACGGTCCCCGCGATGCTGAGCACGGCGACGAGGGTGGACGGCCAGCGGGCGAGGGAGCTCCGGACGTTGTATTCGATCGGAATCGGCACGCTCACACCCTCCTCAGCGCGTCGACGATGCGCAGGCGCATGGCGCCGAGGGCCGGCAGAATGCCCGCGGCGGCTCCCGCCGCGATCGCGGCCGCGAATCCGAGCGCTATCCCGCGGGGGGAGAAGTAGAAGTTCGCGAGCATCCCCCCCGTCGGATCGCCGCGGAGCGTGAAGAGCTTCGCGAGGAGAAGCCCCGCGCCTCCGCCGATCGCCGCGACGACGATCGCCTCGGCCATGACGAGAAAGAGAACGGTCGAATCGCTCATCCCGATCGTCTTGAGCACCGCGAGCTCGCCCGTTCGCTCGCGGACGGCGCCCGCCATCGCGTTCCCGGTCACGAGGAGGAGCGTAAAGAAGACGACCGAGCCGATCGAGAGGATGAGGAGCCGGATGTTCCCGATCTGGTTCGCGAAGCCCGCCGCGAACGCCTTCTCCGTTTCGGTTTTCGTCTCGAACGGCGAGTTCGCGAAGCGGTCGTCGATCGCCTCGGCCGCCTCGACGGCGTTTCCCGGATCGTCGATCTTGACCGTGTACCACCCGACGAAACCCTTCCAGAAGGAGCGCCGCTCGTCGAGGTATTCGTAGTGGAACCACAGCTCAGGAGTCGTGAGCTCCTTGCGGTCGGTTCCGTAGATCGCGCGGACGTTGAACTCCCACGTGCCGGTCCAGATCGTCGCCTCGAGCGGGATGCGGTCGCCGACCTTCCAACCGAACCTCTTCGCGAGCGGCGGGCTGATGACGCACCCCTCGCGGTCCTCCGCGAACGCGCGCCACTCCTCGTCGGAGAACTTGTATTCGGGATACACGCGGCGCCAGTTCGGGACGTCGATCGCGAAGTTCGGGAAGAAGTTCTTCATGTCCTGGTAGTACCCGCCGAACCACGACGCGAAGGTCGCCTCCTCGACGTGCGGCAGCCGGAGGATCTGGTCCCGGTACGCGATGGGAAGCGGCTGGATGAGCGACACGCGGTTCCGCACGACGAGCCTGTCGGCCCCCGCGACGTCCACGCCGGATCCGAGCGCCGATTTGATCGTCATGAGAACGCCGAAGAGGAAGAGCGCGACCGTGAACGAGCCGATCGTGAGGACGCTGCGCGTCTTCTTGCGGCGGAGGTTGACGAACACGAGATGGAGGAATTTCATCGTTCTCGATCCTTCGGCGCGCAGGCGTGGGGACCGGCCGTCGTGCACTCGAGCAGCGTGCCCTTGTCGAGGTGCAGGAGCGTGCCCGCGCGCTCGGCCGCGACGGGGTCGTGCGTCACGAGGAATATCGTTTTCCGGAACTCGCGGGCGAGGCGGCTGATGATGTCGAGGATCTCGTCGCCGGCGGCGCGGTCGAGATCCCCCGTCGGCTCGTCGCAGAGAAGGATCGTCGGATCGGCGACGATCGCCCGCGCGATCGCGACGCGCTGCTCCTGTCCGCCCGAGAGCTGCCGCGGGTAGTGGCGCATGCGGTCCGTGAGACCGACGAGCTCGAGGGCCGCTTCGACGTGCTCGCGGCGATCCGATTTCGAGAGGCCGGTGAGGAGGAGGGGGAGCTGCACGTTTTGGAACGCCGTGAGAACGGGGATGAGGTTGTACATCTGAAAGATGAAACCGATGTGGCGCGCGCGCCACGCCGCGAGCTTGCGGCCGGAGAGGGCGCCGATCTCGTCGCCGGCGACGCGGATCGTCCCCGCCGTCGGCACGTCGAGCCCTCCTATGAGGTTAAGCAGTGTCGTTTTGCCCGAACCGGACGGCCCCATGAACGCGATGAACTCGCCCTGATCGACGTCGAGGTTGAGCCCGCGGAGCACGTTGATCTCCTCCTCGCCGCGGCGGTACCTCTTGTCGAGGCTTCTGATCTCGACGAGCGCCCCCGTTCCCTTTCCGTCGACGCGAACCATGTCAGCTCCTTCGCTCGGATCGATTATTCATGCGGACTCATCGCCGCACGGAAACGCGGTCGCCGTCCCGCAGCTTCGCCGGCACCGGCGCGACGACTTCGTCGCCGGCGCGCAGCCCCGCGAGCACCTCGACGTCCGCGCC
>JAGUZZ010000207.1:0-5077 GCA_020060525.1 bacterium
CTTTTCCTCGCGTTCGCGGCCGATATCGGTCTCGCGACGAGAATCATGTACCGGAGCCCGCGCGAGCTCGCCGACGAGTCCTCGCACATCGTGCGGGGAAGGGTCGAGCGCGTGCGGTCGTTCTGGAACCGCGAGCAGACCAAGATATTCACCGAAGCCGTCATCGCGGTGGACGAGACGTACAAGGGCGCGGCGCTCGGCGAAGCGCGCGTTCTTCAGCTCGGCGGAATCGTCGGCCACGTGAACATGCGCGTCGAAGGCGCGCTCTCGTGGAGGCTCGACGAGGAGGTGCTGCTCTTCCTCGAGCCGGGCATGCCGGGCACGTTCAACGTCGCGGGGTTCTCGCAGGGGAAGTACGAGATCGAGCGCGACCGGCGGACGAACCGGGCGTTCGTGCGTTCGCCGGGGCTCCCCGGCACGGAGCTCGTGGGGAAGCCGGGAGGGGCCGCGCCCCGGCGCGTCGGTCTCGGGGATTTCATCGACGAAGTCGTCGGACGCAGGTAGAAAGGGGGGATCGCCATGAAGACGAAAACACTCGCGGTGATCGTTATGCTGGGGATCCTTCTTTTCGGATCCCTCGGTC
Organism: bacterium; assembly: GCA_020060525.1. Lineage (GTDB taxonomy): Bacteria > Krumholzibacteriota > Krumholzibacteriia > Krumholzibacteriales > Krumholzibacteriaceae > SSS58A. The sequence continues at coordinate 584 of JAGUZZ010000207.1, forward strand.
TATCGGGCGCCGGCCGGGACCCGCTCCGCATGCCGAACGATCCTGACGGAGACGGCGTGCCCGACCCGCTCGACCTCTGTCCGCAGGAAAACGCCTCGTTCTTCGACCGCGACGGCGACGGGTGCATCGACGATCCGGTCGGCGCGCGCCACACCGAATACTGGTCGCGGGATCAGATGCCGTTCACGTACTATATCCACGAGGGCGGCGCCCCCGGCGTCGGAGACGGCAGCGATTTCGACGCGATCCAGAACGGCATAAGCGCATGGACCGCCATACCGGGCGTCGATTTCTCCGTGAGCTACGGCGGAACGACGTCTCAAGCCGTGGCCGCGGCGCTCGATCAGGTGAACCTCGTCACCTTCAGCGACAATCAGTATCAGTTCGCCGCGGCCGTGCTCGCCGTGGGCATCTCGACCTCCTTCACCGTCGATTCGCTCTACAACGGGACGCAGTACCGTCCCGGACAGATCGTCGACGCCGATATGATCTTCAATCCGCTCAAGAAATGGCGGACGCCGACCGCCGGGACGCAGGGCACGGATATCCGGAGCGTGGCGACGCACGAGGCGGCGCACCTTTTCGGCATCGCCCATTCGCCGGTGCGGACCTCGACGATGTTCTACGTGCTCCCGCCGGGAACGGAGGCGGCGAGCCTCGAGACGGAAGACGAGCTCGTCTTTTTCAAGGCGTATCCCGAGACGGGTGCCCTCGCCGCCGCGAGCCGTCTCGACGGATCCGTTCTCCACGGATCCACGAACGCTCCCGTGCCCGGGGCGATCGTGTGCGCGATCGACGCCGCGTCGGGGGATACCGTCGCGGCTGACTACACGATGCCGGACGGCAGCTTCTGCTTCGTCGGGCTCCCGGACGGACAGTACTACGTCGCGATCCACGCGCTCGACGGGAGCTCGACCATCGGCTATCTCGAGCCCGGGTACGTCAACACCCTCGTCGACACGACGGCGGTCACGGCGTTCGTCGCCGAGTACTGGGATCTCGCCGAGTCGAATACGGACGACGCCGCGGCCAAGGACCCCGTCACGATCGGCCCCGCCGCGCCGCCGGAAGTCGTGACGATCGTCACCAACATCGACAGCACGCCCCCGGAGGTCGTCTCGATCACTCCGGCGGCGAGCATGGACTCGGTCAGCATCGACGCCGCCGTCGTCATCACCTTCTCGGAGCCGATCGATTACACGACCATCAGCGGCAACTTCAGGATCCTCGATGCCGCGGCCGGAGCGTTCATCTCGGGCTCCGCGACCGTTCTCCGGGACGATTCGGTCATCGCGTTCACTCCCTACGGTCTGTTCCAGTTCGAAACGACGTACGAGCTGACGCTCGAAACGGGGCTCGTCGACAAGAACGGCGTCGCGCTCGCGTCCGAGTTCCAATCGAATTTCGTCACGGAGCCCCTGCCGCCGCTCGCCGTCATGAACCTTTCGCCGAGCAAGGGGGTCGGCGGCTCGATCGTCATCGTGAACGGAACGGGATTCTCGTGGACGGCGTCGGCGAACACGGTGCGCTTCGGATCGATGGAGGCGCCGGTGCTCGACGCCTTCCCCAACCGGCTCATCGTGATGGTTCCGTCCGGCGCCTCGACCGGTCTCGTGACGGTGGAGACGGGGGGCGAAACGAGCAACGGGCTCACGTTCACCGTGCTCTCCGCTTTCGAAATCGCCAGAGGCTACGAGACCGGCGTGACGGAGCTCGGCGCCCTTCCGCGGGCGATCACGGTTCTGCCCGACGGCGGCTGGGCCTACGTCGCGACGGATATCGGAGCCGCGGCCGTCATCGTCGATCCCGGCCTCTCGGGATATCTCACCGTGACGCCGATACCTATGGCGGGCGGCTTCTCCGCCGTCGAGGCGACGCCGGACGGCAAGCGCGTGTACGCCGCGAACGCGGTCATGGGGAGGCTCTGCACGATCGACGCCGATCCGTCGCACGGACTCCTCTTCAACACGATCATCGCCGAACACTCGGTCGGGTGCAGCCCGATCGGAATCGCCGTCGATCCGAACGGCGGCAGGGCGTACGTCGCGACGGACATCGGCGGCGTGCAGGTATGGGACATTCGATCCGGAAGCCTCACCTACGAGCGGCACATCGGCGAGCTCGCGCCGGGAGAATCCGGTCTACGGGGCGCTCTCGCAGTCGATCCCACGGGAAGCCGCCTGCTCGCGCCGACGGACCGCGGCACGCTGCTCGTGTTCGATCTCGGCGGGGATTCGCTCCTCGCGGAGATCCCCGTTCTCGGCGATCCGCGGGACGTCGTCGTCGATCCCGCGGGACAGCGCGCCTACGTGAGCGACGGGACGGGCAACGTCACCGTCGTATCCATCACGGGTCTTTTCAGGGTGCAGGATATCAATACGGGAGGATCGCTTCGCGGGATGACGCTCACGCCGGGAGGCGGCTACCTCTACGCGACGAACCGGCAGCTCGATCTCATCGACGTGATCGATCTCAAGGAAGAGAGCCCGACCTTCCGGAGCGTCGCCGCGACGATCGCGATCGGCCCGAATCCGGTCGACGTCGCCCGCTCGCCCGACGGGTTCTACGCCTTCTCCATCCTGCAGGGCTCGCGGCAGCTCGTCGTGACGACGATCGGGCTCGGTCCGACGCTCGCGAGCCTCTCGAGGCGCGCGGGACCGCCGGGCGCGAAGATCGTGCTCGCGGGAACCGGTTTCGGCGTGAATATCGAAGAGCTCTTCGTCGAGTTCCCGAACGCGCTCGATCCTGCGCATCCGATTCGAGTCGTCCCGGAGTACAGCTCCGGCACGGCGATCGCGGCGGCCGTCCCCGCGGGAGCGGGGAGCGGACCGGTAAGGGTCGTGCGAGCCCCGTGGAACGTCGTCCCCGGAAACATCGCGCGGGGAACCACGCAGGAGACGGGAGATCAGCTCTCCAACGCCCTCTACTTCCAGGCTCTCGACGGTTCATCCGGAACGGGGACGATGCGCCACGCAACGGGCATCGGAATGCCGCCGCTCTTCGAGCTTACGAACGAGCTCGCCTTTTCTCCGACGGGGGATTTCGTCCTCGTCGGCGGCCACGACGGGAAAGCCGCGATTCTCGACACCGATCCCGAAAGCTCCACCTTCAATCAGTTCCTGAAAACGATGAACGTATCGTCGGCGCTGCTCGAGAGCATGGCTCTGACGCCGGACGGAGAGCGCGCCTATTTCGCCGTCCGCGGCCTCGACAGCATCCTGTGCTTCAACATGAACCGTCATTCGCCGGGCTTCGGCGACTTCATGGGCGCGATACCGGTGCCGATGATTTGGACCAACAACCGCATCGCCGTGAGCCCGAGCGGCGAGCTGCTCCTCGTCACGGCCGGCGATTCGCTCTGCGTCATCGACATCGTTCCGGGCTCCACGAGCGAGAACGAAATCATCGGGGTCGCGTCGGGGCAATCGATGCCGGACGCGCTCGGATTCCACCCCGGCGGCAGGCACGCCTATTTCGCGACCGCCGCGAACGTTCTCGGCGTTCTCGATATCGACCCGCTGAGCCCGCGGTACCTCGACGTCGTCGGCTCGGTGACGATGCCGGATACGATGACGATTCGGCGCGCCGTGGGGTCGTTCTCATTCACCCCCGACGGCGCCCGATGCCTCGTCGTCACCGTCGCGCCGGAACTGGCCCAGGAGGCTTGGTGTCTCTTCGCGCTCGATACGTCGGATCCCGGCGCGCCGGCCATAGAGGAAAAGCTCGATTTCCCGTGCCAGAACGACCTGCGTGCCATGGGAGCGGTCGACGTATCTCCCCAGGGAGACCGCGCCATCGCGGGGCTGGGTTTCTGCGCGTACTATACGGTGGATCTCCTGTCGGAGCCGATCTCCGTCATCGATACGCACTTCGACTGGAGCAACATCTCCACGATGAACATGGATTTCACGCCGGACGGCTCGCGCCTGTACGCCACCGCGCCCTACGCGACCGAAGACAGCATTTTCGTGTACGACTTCAGCAACGCCGCGGACATCGCGGCGGTCTCCGGCGACATGCAGAGCGGCGTCATCGGACAGCCGCTCCCGGCGCCGCTCAGGGTGTTCGTGAGCGAGCCCGGACCCGCCGGGTTCATTCCGGTGCCGGGGGTGCTCGTGACCTACCGCGTCATAGACGGCGGAGGCCGTTTCACGCGGAGCGGCCTCGTGACCCAGACCGTCGCGACGGACCAGGCGGGATTCGCCGAGCTCGATTGGACGCTCGGGGACGAGATCGGCGAGCAAACGCAGATCGCCGAGGTGAGGGCGATCGGGCTCATGGGCTCCCCGCTCTATTTCGTGGCCCATGCGTATCCGGATCCCGAATCCCTGCCGCTCACCCTCTCGCAAACGGTGCCGCTCGACGAGAGCGGCATGGTGAGCGTCACGAGCGCCGTTCAGGCGGTCTTCAGCAAGGCGGTGCAGCAGGCGTCGATCTCGTCGTCGACCTTCTCCCTCCGCCGGACGGGAACGGGGGAGAACGTTCCCGCGAACA
>JAGUZZ010000130.1:0-15038 GCA_020060525.1 bacterium
ATTGACGAGCACGGCGCGCGTTCCCCGCGGGAGCGCGGCGTCGCCGGGCGTCGGCGCTATGGGCGCGAGCGTGCCGTCGAAATCGAGGAACAGGAAGACGTGCGTCCCCGCGATCCGGGCCGTCGCCGATTCCCATTCGTCGAAGAGGCGCTTCATGTCGATCCTTCCGGCCGCCGCGGCGGCTCCGGCGTTCGAACGCCCCGCGTTCATTCCTTCTTGAGGGCCGTGAGCTCCGTGACGATGTTCGCGGCCCAGCGGTACACGTTGTTGTCGGAAACGACCGCGCGCATGCTCTCGAGCCGCTTCCGCTTCTCCCCGTCCGGCATCTCGACCGCGGCGCGGATCGCCCCGGCGAACTCCTCGATCGAGTACGGATTGACGAGCACGGCGTCCGCGAGCTCGCGGGCCGCCCCGGTGAACCGGCTCAGCACGAGGACCGCCGGCCGGTCTCCGGCGGCCGCGACGAACTCCTTCGCGACGAGGTTCATGCCGTCGTGAAGCGAGCTCACGACGCAGATATCGGCGAGGCCGTAGTACGGACGGATCTCCTCCGGCGTGAAATGCCGCTTCTGGTAGATGATCGGGGCCCACGAGTCCTCCGAGTGCTTCCAGTTGATCTTCTGCACGAGCTCGTCGATCTCGGCCGAGAGGTCGTGGTAGCTCTTGATGTGGGTCCGGCTCGGCGCGCCGATCTGTATGAACACGAAGCGGCCCCGGTACTCGGGGTTCTTTTCGAGGAACCGGTCGACGGCGAGAAACCGCTCCTTGATCCCCTTCGTGTAATCGATGCGGTCCACGCCGACGGCGACGATCTTCCCTTCGAGCGCGAACTCCCGGCGGATCCGCTCGATCTCGGACTCGACGTCCGGAGAGGCGGCGCCGAGGAGATCGGCGTCGACGCTGATCGGAAACGCGCGGACGAACGTCTCCTTCTGCGCCTGCACGACGCTGAACCGCTCCGTGTCGACGCGGCACTCGATGAGCCGGTTCTCCGTATCGAGGAAGTTGTTGCAGTGGTACTGCACGTGAAACCCGACGAGGTCGCAGCCGAGCATGCCGTCGAGGATCTCGTGCTGATAGGGACAGATCGCGAACACCTCGGGGTTCGGCCACGGGATATGCCAGAAGAGCGCCACCGTCGCGTCGGGGCGCCGCTCCTTGATGAGCCGAGGCAGGAGCGTGAAATGGTAATCCTGAATGAAGACGAACGGCGCGCGAGCCGGCAGCTCCTCGACCACCGCGTCGGCGAACTTCTCGTTCGCCCGCCGGTACATCCGCCAGTCGCTCTCGCGGAAGACGGGCCGCGTGTGGGTCACGTGACAGAGCGGCCAGAGCCCCTCGTTCGAGAAGCCGTAGTAGTACCCCGCCTCTTCCTCCTTCGTGAGCCACACGCGTTTGAGAATGTACCGGTTGTCGCCCGGCGGGACGCCGAGCTTGCTGCGCGAGTTGACGAACTTCCGGTCGGCGCTCGCCCCCCCGTGCGCGATCCACATGCCGCCGCACGCCCGCAGGATCGGATCGATCGCCGTGACGACGCCGCTCGCCGGGCGGACGCACCGCACGCCTCCGCTCGCCTCGTCGACCACGTGCATGTACGGCTCCCGATTCGAGACGACGAAGAGCGCGTTCTCGCCGAGGCGCGCGAGCACGAGGTCGTGGAGCTTCGCTTCCGTCCATCGGTCCTCGCCGCGGATGCGCTCCTGCGCCTCGCTCGAGGCCGCTCGGCGAGCGACGCGGAGGCTCAGCGCGATCTGCTCGACCTCGCTCACGAGCTTCGCGAGCTCCCCGCGCGCCCGGAACGGCGTCAGACGGTCGAGCTCCCCGCGCTGGAAATGGCCGAACCAGGCCGTGAGACGGCGGAGCGGCAGCACGTACGTCTGCCGCTCGACGACGATCGAAATGATCACGATGATCGAGAGCAGCGAGATGAGAACGATGCTGATGCGGCGCCAGAGGACGGCGAGCGTGTCGAAGAGATACGCCGTGTCGTAGACGACCTCGACGGCGCCGACGACGGCGCCTTCCTCGCTCTCGACGGGGAGCACGTAGCTGTAGAGCGACAGGTTGCCGTAGCGCTCGAGGCCGCCCCGGGGAACCCCGGTGACGAGGGCGGTGCGGATGTACGGCTTGTCCTTGTCTCCCCACGCCGACACCCGCTCCGTGATCGCGAAGATCCCGCCCTGCCGGTCGAAGAGCACGCACCCCTGAAGCTGCTCGCGCCGCTGGAAGCTCTCGACGAGGCGGTTCGCGGCGACGGAATCGCCGCGCGCCAGGAGATCGGAGGCCGCGAACGCGGTGCTTTCGGCGACGGTGCGCGCCTTGCGCGCGAGGTCGTCCATGAGCCGCTCGCGCACCGAGCGGACCTGCAGCACGCCGAGGACGGTGAGCCCGGCGGTCACGATCACGAGCAGCGGCAGAATGTAGAGGAGCACCCGTCTCATGAGTTCTCGCTCTTCTCCTGATCGTAGTTGATCGCGCGGATCGGGAACGGTATGACGATCCCTTCCTTCGCGAAGCGCGCGTGCAGCCGCTTGATGAACTCGCTTTTGACGGGATACTGGTCGACGAACTCCTGGCCGCGCAGGATCACGTTGAAGCCGACGCTGGAGTCGTTGAACGAGTTGAACCTCACGAACGGCTCGAACTCGGGCACGCCGCCCTTCACCTCTCGCATCACTTCGCGCGCCACCTCGACGGCGACCTCCTCCGCGCGGCCGAGATCGGTCTTGTAGTGAACGCCGACGGGGACGAGCACGGCGAGATCACGGCTCGGGTAGTAGTAGTTCGTCACGATCGTTTTCGCGAGCTTGTCGTTCGGGATGAGCACGACGTTGTTCGCGAGCATCCGGATCCTCGTCAGCCGCCAGCCGACGTCCGTGACGTACCCCTCCTCGCCGGACTCGAGACGCACGTAATCGCCCACCCGGATCTGGCGCGCGAGGTTGATGTGGATACCGGCGAAGAGGTTCGCGAGCGTGTCCTGCAGGGCGAGCGCGACGGCGAGGCCGCCGATGCCGAGCGTGGCGAGGATCGGCGTAATGGATACGCCGAGGCCGTTGAGAATGACGAGAACGCCGACGATGACGACGACGATCCGCACGATGTTCTGCGTGAGCGAGGTGACGGGGCGGGATCCCTCGTCCCGCGCCCCGAGCGATCCGATGATCCGGCCGGCGAGATTGGCGATCGCGAGCGTGATCGAGAGGACGACGAGGACGAAGAGGCCCTTATCGACGACGTCGACGACGTCGTCCGGAACGGTCGACACTTCGAGCGCCGCGAAGACGCCGAGGATGACGAACCAGATGACGATCGGGCCCCGGATCGACGAGATGATCGCGTCGTCGATCCGCGATGTCGTGTGTTTCGACCACGCCGTGAGCCGCCGGAAGATGACGCTCCGGATGACGAGGCCGCAGATGACGACCGCGGCGAACACGCCGAGCGGCAGGGCGTACGCGCCCAGCGAATTGACGATCGTTGCCGTTCGTTCGTTCATGTCCACTCCCCGCGTTCGAGGAAACGACGGCGCGAGGCGCCCATGATTTCGTGCGCGCAACGGCCCGACAGTGCGATCAAACTAGGGAAGCAAGCGGCGCCGGACCCCGGCATGTCGTGTGTAGATTGGAATCGCCATGGCTGTATCAATATACGGGCGAAGCGCGCGGATGGCAACCCTCTAAATGAAGAGGGAGAACTTCGATTCGGACGCTTCGGCGATGAAGGTCGCGACGCCGCCCATTTCGACGCCGTCGATGAAGTCCTCCTTCCGGATCTCCATGACGTTGCAGCTCATCTCGCACGCGACGAGGCGTACCCCTTGCTCCTTCGCCTGGCGGACGAGCACGGAGAGGGGCGTGACCTTTTTCTCCTTCATCATCTTCTTGAACATCCAGCGGCCCATGCCCCCCATGTTGAGGCGCGAGGGGCCGATCGCCTCGACGCCGCCCCGGTTCATCAGGCCGAGCATCCTTCCCATGAGGCTCTTTCCGGTGAGATTCCCCTTCTGGATCGCCTTGAGGCCCCAGAAGGTGAAGAACATCGTGACCTGCAGGTCGAACGCCGCGGCGCCGTTCGCGATGATGAACGCCCCCATGACCTTGTCGAGGTCGCCGCTCATGACGATGATGCTGGCTTTCTCCTTGGCTTCGTCGCTCATTGAATCCTCCTCGAAACGCGTGCAGGCGTCCTCGGCCGCTCCGGGCCGAAGGGCGCGAAACGACCGACTATTTCACGCCGGCGAGCCAAAGGGCGGCCGGACGGTAGATCACGTGCGCGAACTTCGTGAAGGGAACCGACATGAGAAGGTCGAACACCGCGACGAGGTGCACGGCGAACGCCCAATACGCCGCCGCCGGCATATCGAGGAACCGGAACGCGAGCATGACGTATCCGCTCGTCACGGAGAGCGCGAGAAGCGCGAGGAAAACCCAATCGCTCGGGTGCGAACGCTTCGCGTACGGGGACGTCCGGTCGAAACGGAGCCGGACGTAGTAACCGAGGCCGACGAGCGTCGCCGCCCCCGAGACCGACCCGATCACGAGCGAAACCCAGCGCGGAAGCGGTATCCATTCGAAATCGACCGCCGCGATGATGCAGGTCGCGAGAAACATCCCCATGAACCCCCACGAGACGAGGATGTGCGCCCAGCGCCTGAACCGGTCGTCCTCGCATTCCCCGAAGCGTTTCTGAAGGACGATCTCCCGCGCGGCTCCGCGCGTCGTTTTCCTCAGGTTGTCGATCGAGAAGGCCGCGCCGCGGCCGCCCCGTTTCATCGCGCGGTACATAATCCACATGTTCGCGAGAAACGCCGCCCCGATGAAGGCCACGATCGCCACGCCGGCGACGTGGATGTTTTCGAGAGAAATGAACGAGAGAAACTCGACCTGCTCGCGGTTCGCGTCGGGCTCGCGGAAGACGAGGATGAGCGCGATCGCGATCGCGGTGAGCGCGACCCACGCGATCCCCGACGCGAACGCCGAGTAGAAGAAATCCGCGACGCGCCCGACGGAGTATCGCCGGATCGCGAAGCGGCGGAGCGCCATCATGAGGCCGCCCGGATCGGCCTCGCGCGGACAGGTCGCGCTGCATTCGCCGCAATAGTAGCAGAGCCACGGCTCCGGCGAGGCGAGGATCCTGGCCTCGAGCCCGAGCATCGTGTAGCGGATCATCCGGCGCGGGAAGGATATCTCGTCCTTCGAGAGCGGGCAGACGGCGCTGCAGACGCCGCAGCTGTAGCAGGCGTCGAGATCCCCCGCGCCGAGCGCGCGCACCTCCCGCGAGAGATCGAGATCGACCCGTTCCATCTAATCCTTTCCTTCCACGATCGCGTACCGGTAATACCCCTCGTCCGTGACCTCCTCGGTCGCCCGGACGAACCCGTACCGCACGTATCCCATGAGCCACCAGTTCGCCTCGCGCGGCGGCACGCCGAGCGCCGAGGCGATCTCGGGGACGGTCTTGGGCCCTTCGCGAAGGAGCGCGAGAACGCGGCGCCGCATGCCGTGCTCCTCGCGCGCGATCCGCCGCCGCTCCCCTTTCAGGGACGCGCTCTCGGGGAACCGTTCCTCGAACGTCTTAGACACCGGCCGTCTCCCGCGCGAAGGCGTCTATCATCGCCGTCATCTGATCGTCGCTCGAACCCCTAAGCTGCGCGGCGTCCTTCGGACATACCGGCACGCACGCGCCGCAGCCCTTGCAGAGAGCGTCCACGACGCGCGCGACCTCCTTGTCCCCGTACGGGATCTTTTCGATCGCTCCGTAGGGGCACGCCTGTTCGCACTCGCCGCACCAGACGCAGCGATCCTCCATCACGTAGGCGATGAAGGGCTGCAGATCGACGTATCCCTTGACGAGCAGCGACGCCGCCTTCGATACGGCGGACAGCGCGGCGGCGACGCTCTCGGTCGCGTTCTTCGGGCCCTGACAGCTCCCCGCGATGTAGACGCCGTCTATCACCGTCTCCACCGGGCGGAGCTTCGTGTGTATCTCGTTGTAGAAGCGGTCCGAGCCGACCGGCAGCTTGAGCATGGTCGTCAGCCCGTCGTTCGGACGAGGCACCATGCCCGTCGCGAGCACGACGAGATCGACGGGGATCTCGAGCTCCGCGCCCCCCGTCAGCAGATCCTTCACGTTCACGGAGAGCCCGCCCCCGTCCGCGCGGACCCGCGGCGGATCGGCGGGATCGAACCGGACGAAGACCGCCCCCTCCCTCGCCGCCTCCTCGTAGATGAGCTCGAACTTCCCGTACGTGCGGATGTCGCGGTACAGATGAAACGCGCGCAGGCCGGGGATCCGGCGACGGGCGAGGCGCGACGCGTGAACCGCCGCGTTGCAGCAGTAGCGGGAGCAGTAGAGGTTCGCGTTCTCGACGTCGGCGCCCTGCCGGCTCCCGACGCAATATATGAAAGCGACGCTCACGATCTCCCTGCCGCCGCGGCGGAGGGGGCCGTCCCCCTCGCGTGTCATCCGCTCGAACTCGGGCAGCGTCACGACGGCCTCGGCGCCGTAGCCGTACTCCCCGTCCGCGGGGCGGTAGCTCTCGAAGCCGGTCGCCACGATGATGGCGCCGACGTTGACCGATATGCTCTCTTCTCCGCCGCCTCGCGGGCGGACGCGGATCGCGACGTCGAAATCGCCGATGTGCCCGCTTTTCCCGGCGATCTCGGCGTTCGTGAAAAGAGTGATGCCCGGACGCCTTCGGATCTCCTCGCGGAGCGACGCCGCGACCTCGCCGCCGCTTCTTTCCGAGGGATACATCTCGCCGAGCGCGGCGACGGCGCCGCCGGGTTCGGGCGATCGCTCGACGAGAAAGACCTCGACGCCGAGATCGGCGCTCTCGATCGCGGCCCGCATCCCGGCGACGCCGGCGCCGACGACGAGCACGCGTTTGACGGAGGTCACGCGGATCGGTTCGAGCGCCTCCTGACGGAGCGCCTTCTCGACGCCGCCGCGGACGAGTCCGATCGCTTTGCAGGTGGCGCCCGCCTTGTCGTCCGAGTGGGCCCACGAGCATTGCTCGCGTATGTTCACCTGAACGTATTGGTAGGGGTTGAGCCCTCCGCGCTTCGCGGCGCTGCGGAATGTTCCGAGGTGGAGCTTCGGCGAGCACGAGGCCACGACCATTCCGTCGAGCCCCTGCTCACGGATGTCCTTCATGATCTCCTGCTGCGAGGCGTCGGAGCACGTGAAGAGCGACGTCTTCGCGACCTTCACCCCCGTCTCGCGCTCGACCTCCTCGCGGACCTTGTCGACGTCGACGTAGTCGGAGATGTTGCCCCCGCAGTGGCAGATGTACACGCCGATCTTGCGCTCCCGTTCGCTCATCGCCGCTCCGCCCCCTCCACCGCGGGAACGCCCGCTCCGCGCCTCGCTCTCGATCTCTCGATGTGGGAAGCGGCCTGCGCGGCCGCGGCGCCCGCGTGCAGGATCGAATCGGGGATATCCATCGGTCCGGCCGCCGTTCCCGCCGCGAAGACCCCCTCGATGCTCGTGCGTCCGGGGTTCACGTGCTCCTCCGGCTCGCGGACGAAGAGCATGCCGTCCGCTTCGAGCCGCTCGCCGGCGAAGAGCCGCAGGGCGTCCGGATTCGGGAGCATGCCCACCGACAGGACGACGAGATCGTGCTCCGCCTCGCGCACCGCGCCGCCCCCGTCGATGTCCTCGTAGCGCAGGAGGAGATTTCCGTTTTCCTTCTCCGCGATCTTCGCGACCTTTCCCTTCACGAAGCGCACGCCCATCCCCCTCGTCTGCTCGTAGAACTCGTCGTACCCCTTGCCGAAGGCCCGGATGTCGATGAAGTACATGGTGATGTCGGCGACGGGAAGCGCGCCGAGAAGAAGCTGCGCCTGTTTGATCGAGTACATGCAGCAGACGCGCGAGCAGATCGGATTGTCGACGGTGCGGTCCCTCGAGCCGACGCAGAACACGTAGGCGATGTTGTTCGGCACCTTCCCGTCCGAGGGCCTCAGGACGTAGTTGTATGGGCGCGTCGGGGCGACGAGCCGGTCCATCTGCATCGCCGTGACGACGTTCGCGTACGCGCCGAAGCCGTAGCGGTCCATGAGCTCCGCCGGGAAGAGCCGGAAGCCCGTCGAAACGACGACGGCGTCCGCCTCGATCTTCTCCTCGACCGCGCGCATGTCGAAATCGACGGCGCCGGCGGGGCAGACGACGCTGCATTGCCGGCACTCGCTGCAGATACCGCAGTTGAGGCAGTTCGACGCGCTCGCGAGCGCCTCTTCTTCGGTGAGCGGCTCCTGCACCTCGTTGAAATTCCGTATCCTGAGATCCGCCGGCAGCTCGCGCATTTCGACGTGCGCCGCGGTATATCCGGCCTGGCGGGCGAGCACCGCGTCTTTGTCCGCGGCCGGAAGCTTCGGCTCGAACTCGACCCCCTCGAGCGTCTCTCCGCGAAGCCGGCGGTCGATGAAGAACGCGGCCCGCTTCCCGTGCCCGATAGCCTCCACGATCGTCGCGGGGCCGGTCACCGCGTCGCCCCCGGCGAAAACGCCGCTCACGCGCGTCTCGAGCGTGACTGGATCGGCCACGATCGCTCCGTTCTTTCCGAGCTCGAGCCCCTCGCGCTCGAAGACGGCCGTCGGAGATTTCTGACCGATGGCGACGAAGACGACTTCCGCGGGTATCGTCCGCCTCCTGCGGTCGTCGTACCGGAGCGTCCGCGAACCGTCGGGCGCGACGGCGGAAACCGAGCGGACGATCTCGACGCCGGCGACCCGGTCTCCTTCGAGCACGAAGCGTCTCGGCGACATGCGCTCGTGAATCGTCACGCCTTCGGCGAGCGCGTCGGCTATCTCCTCGCGCGAGGCGGGCATTTCGTTCATCGCGCGGCGGTAGACGATCCCGACCGACGCCGCGCCGAGTCTCCGCGCCGTTCTCGCCACGTCGATCGCGGCGTTTCCGCCGCCGATCACCGCGACGCGTTTGCCCGAGAGATCGATCTTCACGCCGAGGCTCGCCTCGGCCAGCATGGCGATGCCGCTCGTGATCCCGGCTGCGTCCTCCCCTTCGATGTCGAGCCGTATCGGAATGGGGGCGCCGACGGAGACGAACACGGCGTCGTAGCCGCTCTCGCGGAGCTTCGAAAGCGACTCCATCCTGACGCCCGTCCGGATCTCGACGCCGAGGGCGGTCACGTTCTCGATGTCGCGGTCGACGACCTCTCTCGGCAACCGGTACGGCGGCAGCCCCGATCGGAGCATGCCTCCCGGCTTCGCCTCCGCCTCGAAGATCGTGACGCCGTGACCTTTCCGGGCGAGGAAGTACGCGGCGGAGAGGCCGGCGGGCCCGGAGCCGATGACGGCGACCCGCTTCCCGCTTCGCTCCGCCGGCGGGCCGTACGCGGGCACCGGATGCCGCTCGTAGTACCAGTCGGCGATGAATCGCTTGAGAAGCCTGATGTGGGGGGCGTCGCCGATCCGTTCGCGCGTGCATTCGGGCTGGCACGGCGCGTAGCAGGCGCGTCCGAGGCTTCCGACGAGCGGGGCGTCCTCCATGATAAGGTCGAAGGCCTGCTCGAAATCGCCCCTGCGCGCGAGCGATAGGTATCCGTTCGCCTTGATCCCCGCGGGGCACGCGTACGTGCAGGGCGAGGTCCCCTCCCGCGTGATGACCGCTTTTTTCGGAACGGCCTGCGGAAAGGCGATATTCGCCGCGCGACGCGACACGAGCTCGAAGTTGAACTCGTCGGGCACGGTGACCGAGCAGACCTTCTCGCAATCCTGGCACCCGGTGCATTTCTCGAAATCGACGTAGGTCGGCTTGCGGATCACCGTGGCGGCGAAGGCGCCGTCCGCGCCGCGGCGGATCTCCTTGACCTCGGCGTAGACGCGAAGGTCGACGTTCGGATGGCTCGCCGCGGCGGCCATCTTCGGCGTCGAAATGCAGCTCGCGCAATCGAGCGTCGGGAAGACCTTGCTGAGAAGGATCATCTTCCCCCCGATGCTCGGCTCCTTCTCGACGAGGAGCACCCGGTATCCCATGTCGCCGAGGCTGACGGCCGACTCCATGCCGGCGATGCCGCCGCCGACGACGAGGGCGTCGTACCGGCCGCCCGCCGGGGCTTCGTCGCGCGCCGCCTTCTCCGCCGGACCGGCCATCGCCTCCTACGCCGCCTTCCTCGCCGGCCCGAGCTTTCGCAGGGCCTCGCCGAACTGTTTCATGTGTTTTTGGAACGGCTCCGCGCACACCGAGCAGAGGGCCGCCATCTTGACGCGCTGCGGCTCGACGGACCGCTCCCGCAGGAGCGCCTGCGCCGCCGACACGATCTTCGCCGTCCTCGCCGTGCAATCGGGGACGAGCGCACAGTCGCTTCCGTCCGCCGCGATGAACACGCCGTCGAACCCCCGCGCGATGGCGTGGACGATCCACTGCGGCTTGATGCCGCTCGAGCACGGGAGCGTGATCACGTACACGTTCGGGGAGTAGTGCATCTTGTTCCGCCCGGCGAGATCGATCCCGGGATCGGAAACGGTGTCCGTCGAGAACACGAGTATCTTCGGCGTGAAATCCCCCATGCCGGTCCTCCGCGCCCCGCCGCGACCGCGGCGCGGCGCATCAGGGCTCGAATATCTTCTCCATGCTCCTGACGATCGCGGGGATCCGGGGATCCGCGATGCGGTACCGGACGCTCGTTCCCGTCCGGCGCGCCTTCACGAGCCCTTCGCGGCGCATGCGCGAGAGATGCTGCGAGATGACGGGCTGCGGGGCGCCGCATACCTTCTGAAGATCGCTCACCGCCGCCTCCCCTTCGCAGAGGCAGCAGAGGAGGAAGAGGCGCTGCGGATGCGACAGCGTTTTGAATATCGCCGCGATCCTCGCGCAGCGCTTCTTTTCCTGCGAGCCTTTCGCCATATCCGTCAATCCGCGGCGGCGCCTCCGCGGCTCTCGATCCCGTCGAGCACGCGGCGCAGGGCGGCGCGAACCGTCCCGGCCAGATCCGCGAGCCCTGGGTTGCCGACCGCTTGCATGCTTTCCGCCGGATCGATCGTCGAGACCTCCGTCCCCCCGCCGTCCGTTTCCTGCACGACGAGGTTGCAGGGGAGCATCACGCCGATCTTGTTCTCGGACTGCAGGGCCCGGTGCGCGAGCCCCGGATTGCACGCGCCGAGGATCCGGTATTTCCGGAACGGAACGTCCAGCTTCTTTTTCAGGATCCCCGAGACGTCCACCTCCGAGACGACCCCGAACCCCTCCGCCTTGAGCCCGGCGACCGTCCTCTCGAGGGCCTCCTCGAAGGGCATGGATACCGTTTTCGTCATGTAGTAGCTCATCGCGCGTCGCCTCCTCCCGGGCGCGGACGCGTCTATTTCGTCTTGCGCACGAACAGGCGCCAGAACCCCGCGTCCTCGATGACCCCGAGAAACTCGTACTGCATCTTCTTCGTCCAGGCGGGGATATCGTTGTTCGTCCCCTCGTCCGAGGAGAGGACCTCCATGACGCCGCCCACCGGCACCGCCGCCATCGATTTCTTGGCCTCGAGCAGCGGCCCGGGGCAGGCCATGCCCCGCGCGTCGACGACCTTCGCGGCCGCGAGGGATTTCAGTTCGTTCTCTTCCATTCGTCGGCTCCTTGTCGTTCGGTGTGGCGCCGCGCCGCTGGGCGGGCCGCCGGAACGCGATACATTAAAATATGCTAATATTATATTTATTTAATGTATTTCCGTCAACCGTTATTTCGGCCGTATTGACAGCGCCGCCGCCGTCCGCTACTGTAGAGGACGGCGAACCGGCGGGAGGACGATCGATGGACGCGCGGCGAACGACATCCCGCGCCGGGCGATCCGGCGCGGACTACGAGGAGTTTCTCGAGCGGTACCCGGGGTACGCCGCCGACGACGCGGACGCCCTCCGGGCGCGGGAGTTCTCCCGGCTCGACCGGCTCGGGCACGTCTACCTCGACTATACGGGCGGCGGGCTCTACGGGGAATCGCAGGTGCGCGGCCACGCCGGGTTCCTCCTCGACGCCGTCCTCGGCAACCCCCATTCCACGAATCCGACGTCGATCGTCGCGACCGATTACGTCGAGCGGTGCCGCAGGCGCATACTCGACTTTTTCAACGCCTCGCCGGAGGAGTACGTCCCCGTTCTGACCGCGAACGCCACGCACGCCCTCAAGCTCGTCGGCGAGGGATACCCCTTCTGCGCCGGGGACATCCTGCTCCTCAGCTTCGACAACCACAACTCGGTGAACGGCATACGCGAGTACGACCGCGTCCACGGCGCGGTGACGAAGTACGTCCCCGTGATGCCTCCCGACATGCGCATCCTCGACTGCGTGCTCGAGCGCCTCCTCGCCGAGAGCCCCCGGACCTGCAACAGGCTTTTCGCGTATCCGGCGCAGTCGAACTTCTCCGGCGTCCAGCATCCCCTCGAATGGATCGACCGCGCCCACGACGCCGGTTGGGACGTGCTTCTCGACGCCGCGGCCTTCGTGCCGACGAACCGTCTCGACCTCGGACGACATCGCCCCGATTTCGTCGCGGTCTCGTTCTACAAGATGTTCGGCTATCCGACCGGCGTCGGCGTCCTCATCGCGCGCCGCGACGCGCTCGAGAAGCTCCAGCGCCCGTGGTTCGCGGGCGGGACGATCACCGTCGCCTCGGTGCAGGCCGACCGGCACTTCCTCGCGGCGGGCGCGCAGGGGTTCGAGGACGGCACGCTCAACTACGCGTGCCTGCCGGCGGTCGAGCGGGGGCTCGATTTTCTCGCGTCGGTCGGCCTCGACGCGGTTCATTCCCGCGTCATGAGCCTCGCCGGATGGATACTCGAGAGGATGTCGTCGATGACGCACGCGAACGGCCGCCCGGTCGTCCGCGTGTACGGCCCGGCGGACACGTCGATGCGCGGCGCGACGATCGCGTTCAACGTGTACGACGGCGCGGGGGAAACGATAAGCCATCTCTTCGTGGAGGAACGGGCGAACCGCAGAAACATTTCGCTCCGCACGGGGTGTTTCTGCAACCCCGGCGCGGGCGAGCTCGCTCTCGGCATATCGAGGGAAGAGATGATGCAGTGTCTCGACCGTTCGGGCGCGCGCATGTCGCTCGACCAGTTCCGGCAGTGCATCGACGGCAAGAGCACCGGCGCGGTGCGCATCTCGCTCGGCCTCGCCTCGAACTTCGAGGACGCGGCGGCCTTCCTGCGGTTCCTCGGCGAATTCCGCGAAAACTGATCCGTCGAAAACAAAGAAACGCCCCCGAAACGCCGGTTCCGGGGGCGCCTTGTTTCAACCGTCGGGCGCGGGGCGCGAACCGGGCTTCGCGCGGACCCCGCCGTCCCGCTAGTTGCCCGAGCGCTGATTCCTGTTCGTGTACCGGTAGACGTTTCCGTCGCAGGTTCCGTCGCGCTTCTGGTCGCGGATGCGGATGCGGTCTCGATCGGGGACGCCGTCGCCCTCGCCGCCGCACGGACCCGAACCGAGCGCCGGACCGAGCTTGCCGTAGCCGGTGCCGTCTTCGGGGCGAACGTAATCGGGATCTATGCAGTTCGGCACGCCGTCGCCGTCGTCATCCCTGAGCCACTGATAGAAATGCTTGAAGTAGTTGCCCTCTCCGGCCATCACCGACGGCGCGGCGAGAACGAATACGACGATCATGACGGCGAGTATCGAAAAAAACTTGCGCATGGCGATCCTCCTTGTGCTCATGGTGTGCTCTCTCTCGCCCGGTCTTCGGTAACGGTAAAGAGCAATGCGGGGGCCATTGCGGGGATATTGTCGTATCTGCTATAACGGTAAGCTGTTGCAGGATCGACGCCGCGCGGCCGGCTATCGCCGGTTGAACGATACGGTGCACGGCGACCGTTCGAAAGCACCGGGCGGTGCAGAGGCTTCGGCGGCGGAGGCCCGCGATTCCTCGGCGCTTCCTATCGCGCCGTCCCCCCTGACGCGTCGACGCCGCCGGGCGGGGCGTCCCCCGGGGAGCCTGGGCCGAGAATTCTGTCGATCTGGCGGATCAGCTCGTCTTCCTTCGCCTCGACCGCTCCTTCGCGGGCCGCTCTGAGCTCGGCGAACCCTTCCGCCCTTTTCCCGAGATTGAGCAGGGTCGTGCCGAGATAGTAGCGGAGAAAGTACGAATCCGGATCCTGCTCGAGGGCCTTGCCGAAATGCGCGGCCGCTTCCTCGTGGCGGCGCTCGCCGCTCATGAGGAGTCCGATGTACTTGTGGGCGTCGCCCCACCCCGGGTGAACGCGAAGCGCCTCCGAGAGCTCCTCGTACGCTTCGCGAGTCCGGTTCCGCTTCATGAGCTCGAAGCCGACGATCGTATGCATCTCGGCGCGGTAATCGTGCCTCTCTGCCGCGAACGGTCCCGCGACGCTCGAGGCGACGGCCACGGCCGCGACCGAGGCGGCGAGAGCCGCGGCGCGCGGCCACAGCCGCGCCCTCGCGAGATCGACGAGACGCAGGAGCCCCGCGGCGGCGGGAACGGCGAGGACGGGCACGACCGGCGCCCTGTATCTTCCCGACACGAAGACGGCGACGACGGCGGCCGCATAGAGCGCGAGGAAAAGGTATACGGGCGCGGGAAAACGCCTCGGGAACATCGCGATCCCCGCGACGGCGAGCGGCAGGAGTAGCCCGAACGGGAATCCGAACGGCCCCGCTTTCCAGACGAGGATGGAGAGAAGCCTCGACCGGTCCCGGGCGACGTACATGCTTTCGTTGCGCGGGAGCTCGCGGGAGCTCGCGAACTCGACCGCTTTCGCGGCGAGCCCCGCGGCGTATCCGCCCGGTTCCGACTTCACGTAGTCGATGAATCGGCGCATGAAGACGCGCCGGTCCTCGGCGTCGCTCGGAGAGCCCTGCACCGTCGGCATCCTCGTGAGCTCGCGCCACTCCGAGCCCGGGCGGATCATGATCGTCGCGTTCCGATCGGGATTGTTCCCGATGAAGAGGTTGAGGGGACCGGACTGGGGGAGAAAGCTGAATTCCCCCGTCGCGCGATGCGCGAGCGACGCGACGGGAAGCGCCGCCGCGAGGAAGCCCGCGGCGAGGAAACCCGCCCTCGCCGCCGCGCGGAG
>JAGUZZ010000358.1:0-4267 GCA_020060525.1 bacterium
CGTTGCAGCTTGAAGAGGAAGATACGAAGATGGGGCGCGAATGTTCTCGTGAACGCCCTCATATCGAGTACGAGGCTCCTGCCGCGACGCGCGGGGCTCTCGTTCTTCTCGTTCCTCGGCGGAGCGGTGTTTCGACTGTACCGCCGGGACCGGGAGCGCGCGCTCGCCAACATCGCGCTCGCGTTTCCGGGGACCGATCCGCTCGTCGTCTCGGCGATGGCGAGGGGATCGTTCGTCGCCGTCGCGCGGAACGCGTACGACGCGCTTCGCCTCGCGCACATATCGAGGGATCGGGTGCTCGAGCTCTGCGACGTCGACGGCGAGGAGCACCTCTCTGAGGCGTGCCGCGAGGGTAACGGGGTCGTCGCCCTCACGGGGCACATCGGCTGCTGGGAGCTTCTCGCGGCCTATTTCGCGGGAAAGGGATACAGGGTGAACGTGGTGTACCGGGAGCTTCGCGACAGACGTCTCGAGGAGCGGCTCGTCGGCATGCGCCGCCGCCACGGGATCAACTCGATCCCGCGGGGCGCGAGCGCCGTCACGGCGTACAAGGCCCTCAGGCGCGGGGAGATCCTCGCCATGCTCATCGATCAGGATATCGACGTCGACGGCGTTTTCGTCCCGTTCTTCGGGATGAGCGCGCATACGCCGCGCGGAGCGGCCGCGTTCGCCCTTCGCGCGGGTTCCCCGGTCGTGCCGCTCGCGATCCACCAGCAGCCGGGCGGCCGCCATCGGATCACGATCAGACCGCCCCTCGATCCGCCGCGCGAGGGGCTCTCGGAGCGCGAGGCGATAGACGATCTCACCGCGCGCTGCACGGCGGCGATCGAGGGTTTCGTGAGGATGTATCCGCAGCAGTGGGTGTGGTTTCACGACCGCTGGCGCAGATCGGGTGCCTCCGCGTCGGCCGGCGGGGAGAACCGCTCCGGGGGAGGGGAACGCCGTGGCCGTTAGCAGCCGGAAGGCCTTCCTTCGTCTCTTGCCCGCGGCGGTCGCGCTCGCGGCGCTCGTCGCGCTCTCCGGATCCTGCGAGCGGGGCGACCGGTCGAGGGGCAACATCGCGACCGCGGACGTCCCCGATCAGGAGTTCTCCGATTTCACGACGGTCGAGAGCGATTCGGGGCGCGTCCGCTGGCGCCTCATCGCGCCCGTCGCCCGGCTCTACAACGCCCGCAAGCTGCTCGCCGCCGACGAGCCCCACATCGAGTTCTACGACGCGACGGGGATGCTCACCTCCGTGCTCACGGCGGACAAGGGAGAGTACAACCAGGTCACGCACGATCTCACCGCTCTCGGGCGCGTCGTCATCACCTCGCAGGACGGGTACGTGCTCGAGACGGAGAGCCTCGTCTGGGTCAACCAGCTGAACGAGATACACTCCGAGAATTTCGTGACCTTCACGAGGGGCAGGGACGTCCTCACGGGCTACGGGCTTCGCGGCGATCCGGAGCTGCGGAACGTCGAGATCCAGCGCGACGTGAAGGCGTACCTGCGCGACGACGACGGGCTTCTGAGACAGGAGATCGACGGTGACGCCCGGAGCGGAGGCCGATAGCATGGAAGCGATTCGAGGCGAACCGGCGGATGGAGCCGCTCCGGCGGCCGAAAGTTCGGGCCTCTCGTGCGACCGGCTCGTCAAGGAGTACGGGAGGCGCCGCGTCGTCAACGAGGTTTCCATCGAAGTGAAGCGCGGCGAAATCGTCGGCCTGCTCGGCCCGAACGGCGCCGGCAAGACGACCTGCTTCTACATGCTCGTCGGGATGATACGTCCCGACGGCGGAAGGGTGATCCTCGGCGGCGAGGAGATCACGAGGCTTCCGATGTACAAGCGCGCGCGAAAGGGGATCGGTTACTTGCCGCAGGAGGCCTCGATCTTCCGGCGGCTCTCCGTCGAGGACAACATCATGGCGATCCTCGAGACGGTCCCTCTCTCGAAGGAGGAGCGGCGCGCGC
Source organism: bacterium (assembly GCA_020060525.1). GTDB lineage: Bacteria > Krumholzibacteriota > Krumholzibacteriia > Krumholzibacteriales > Krumholzibacteriaceae > SSS58A. The sequence continues at coordinate 1,954 of JAGUZZ010000358.1, forward strand.
GGCTCGAGGCGCTGCTCGCCGAGCTCGGCACGGAGCACCTGCGCCGGAGCTTCGGCTATCAGCTCTCCGGCGGCGAGCGCCGCCGAGTCGAGATCACGCGCTCGCTCGTCACGGAGCCTTCGTTCATGCTCCTCGACGAGCCGTTCGCGGGGATCGATCCGATCACCGTTCAGGACCTTCAGGGGATCGTGCGCACGCTCAAGGAGCGCGGGCTCGGCGTGCTCATCACCGATCACAACGTTCGCGAGACGCTCTCGATCACGGACCGCGCCTACATCATGTACGAGGGGAAGATCCTCCGGTCCGGCACGGCCGACGAGCTCGCCAACGATCCCGATATTCGAGAAATATACCTCGGAGAGGCGTTCAAACTCTAAATACGAAAGAGGGGCACCGCCATGGACATGAAGATCGGACTCCACGTAGGGCTTCAGCAGCGGCTCGTCATGACGCCGAAGCTGCAGCAGGCGCTCAAGCTCCTCCAGATGCCGACCCTCGAGCTCCAGCAGGTTCTCAAGCAGGAGATGCTTCAGAACCCCCTCCTCGAGGAGGTCGAGGAGCAGGACGTCGAGCTCGACGAGGAGGAGCCCCGGGAAGCCGCCGACGAGAGCGCCCAGAGCGCCGAGCAGGAAGCGAAGACGAAGGAAGTGGATTCCGAGGGCGCGACGGAGGAGGCCCGGAAGGAGCAGATCGATTTCGACGACTACTTCGAATCGAGCTTCGGCGCCGGAGACGGTTTCGCGAACGAGGAAGGGCGCGAGGACTTCGTCGAACGGGTTCCCGTGGCCAAGCAGAGCTTCTCCGAGTACCTGTTGAGCCAGCTCCGCCTCGCGACCGACGACGAGAGAACGAGGGATATCGGGGGATATCTCATCGGCAGCCTCGACGACTCGGGGTATCTCACCTGCACGCTCGAAGAGGTGGCCGAGACGTTCCGCGCCGGGGATCCGGGGACCGAGGAGGACAAGAAGAAGCGGATCGAGGAGGTCGAGCGCGTCCTCAAGATCATCCAGACGTTCGACCCGATCGTCATCGGCGCCCGGAACCTCAAGGAGTGCCTCCTCATCCAGCTCGAGGCGAAGGGGCTCGGCGAGAGCGCCGCGGCCCGCATCGTGAGAGACTACTTCGAGGAGTTCAAGCAGAAGAAATACCTCGATCTCAGCAAGGCGCTCCGGATGCCGCTGCGCGAGATCCAGGATCAGGCGCAGATCATCGGCAGCCTCAACCCCAAGCCCGGCCTCGATATCCTCGTCGACGAGCCGAAGTACGTGATCCCCGACCTCGTCGTCGACCGCGTCGCGGACCGGTACGTCGTCGCCCTCAACGACCACAACGTGCCGAGGCTCCGCATCAGCCAGTCGTACCGCGACGAGCTCTCGCAGAACGTCGAGCTCGACGAGAAGGCGCGCGATTTCATACAGGGGCGTCTCAAGAACGCGAAATGGCTCATCCAGACGATCGAGCAGCGCCGCCGGACGATGATCAAGGTCATGGAGGCGATCGTCGAGGAACAGCGGGATTTCTTCGAGCGGGGCGCCGCGTTTCTGCGGCCGTTGACCCTCCAGCAGGTCGCGAGCAAGATCGGGATGCACGAATCGACCGTGAGCCGCGTAACGACGAGCAAATACGTGCAGACCCCCCGAGGCGTGTACGAGCTCAAGTACTTCTTCAGCTCGGCGCTCTCCACCGAGGAGGGGGACGAGGTGTCGGCCAAGAGCGCGAAGCTCAAGATCCGCGGCATCATCGAGAAGGAAGACGCGCGAAAGCCCTTGAGCGATCAAAAAATCGCGGATATACTGAAGAAGGATGGTCTCATCATCGCGCGGAGAACGGTGGCGAAGTACCGGGAGCAGCTCGGCATCCTTCCGGCGAGGCACCGGAAGCAGTACTGAGCCCGGCGGCCGGATCCGGCCGGGCACCCGCGCGGTTTCTCCAACTGCGGACGAACGGCGGCATCGTTCCCTGCGAGGCTCGGACGAACGCGGAGCAGGGCATAGATACATGGCAGTCTCGACTCGCTCACGTCGGTCGAAAAGCCTTCCCCGCTGGCTTCAGCGGCGGATCCCGCTTCTCGAGGAATGCGGTCCCGTCGAAAGCGTCGTGCGCCGGAACGGCCTCCACACGGTCTGCCGCGAGGCGCTCTGCCCGAACAGGGCCGAGTGCTACTCGCGGCGCAAGGCCACGTTCATCATTCTCGGAGACGTCTGCACGCGCGGCTGCCGGTTCTGCTCCGTGTCGAGGGGCGCCCCGGAACCCGTCGATACGGCGGAGCCGGAGCGGCTCGCCCGCGCCGCCTCGGAGCTCGGGCTGCGCC
>JAGUZZ010000274.1:0-6757 GCA_020060525.1 bacterium
CCGCTCGATCTCCGGCGCCGAGAACCCGCCCTCGGGACCCACGATGCCGAGCACGGCGCCCGGGAACGGACTCGGCGGCGTCGACGCGGCGCCGGACTGATCGGCGAGGAACGCGCGGGCGTACGACGCGATTCTCCCCGCGAGACCGTCGAGGCTTTCGACGCTCTCGATCGCGGGGACGTGGGCCCTGCCCGATTGCTTGCACGAGGCGACGGCCTTGCGGCGGAGCCGGTCGAGCGCCGCGGCCTCCTCCCCCGCCTCCCCGCGCCGGACGCACCGCTCCGAGCGGAAGGGAATGATCGTCCTCACGCCGATCTCGGTGCATTTCTCCACGGCGATATCGAGCCGCGGCGCCTTGATGAAGCCGAGAGCGATATCCACGGGCGGAGGGGGCGGCGTCTGCGCGAAGGAGAGAACGCGGAGCACCGCCCGGTCGCTCTCGATCCGAACGACGCGCGCGTCGTAGAGGCCGCCGCGTCCGTCGATGAGCCGTACGCTCTCTCCGTCCCGAACGCGGGACACGCGCACGCCGTGATGAAACTCCGGTCCGTCGAGGACGATGCGGCCGTCACGCTCCGCGCCGGGCGATACGATGAAATAGCGTATTTTCACCGGTCTCCGCGGGCGGATCTCCCCGCGGCGGGAGGCTTGTCGCGCGTCGAGCGCTCGAGCCGCTCGAAGGTCTCGCGCTCTTCCTTGGACAGATTCTGCGGCGTGTACGCCGTCAGGCGCACGAGCTGGTCGCCCTTCCCGTAGGCGTTCAGATGCGGGAGGCCCTTTCCTTTCAGGCGCAGGATCTTGTGCGACTGCGTGCCGGGCGGGATCTTGACGGCGGCCGTTCCGTCGAGCGTCGGGATCTCGATACGCGCGCCGAGCGCGAGTTGCGAGAAGCTCACGGGAAGATCGTAGAGAACGTCGTACCCGTGGCGCTCGAAGAGCTCGTCCTCGGCTTCCTCGATGATGATGATGAGATCCCCCGCCGGCCCGCCGCGAGGTCCCTGATCGCCCTGCCCTTCGAGCCGTATGTAGTTGCCCGTCGCCACGCCGGCCGGGATCTTGACCTCGACGCTTTTCGAACCCTCGGTCCGCCCTTCGCCCCGGCACGCGGGACACGGATCGGTCGCGATCGTCCCGTCGCCGCCGCACGCGGGGCAGGTCTGAATGTTGACGAACTGCCCGAAGATCGAGCGGGACATCTGGCGCAGCTCGCCCGTTCCCCGGCAGGTGGAGCAGTCCCGCCGCGACGAGCCGTCCTTGACGCCCTTTCCCTTGCACCGGGCGCAGGGGGTCATGCGCGAAACCTTGATCTTTTTCGTCGCGCCTGCGGCTATTTCCCGCAGGCTGAGGCGGAGATGTATCTGGAGGTCGTTTCCGCGGGCCGCCGTTCCGCCCCGCCGCCGGGACTGTCGCTCGCCGCCGAAGAAGTCGTCGAAACCGAACCCGCCGAAGTCCCGCATGAAGGCGCGAAGCGCGTCGCTCAGATCAAAGCCGCCCGAGAAGCCCTCGAAACCCCCGCCTCCGGCCGGTCCCGACACTCCGCTGTGTCCGAACTGGTCGTAGCGGCCGCGCTTCTCCCCGTCGCGGAGAACCTCGTACGCCTCGGTCGCTTCCTTGAAACGCTCCTCGGCGTCCTTGTTGCCGGGATTGCGGTCGGGATGATGCTGAAGCGCGAGCTTCCGGTAGGCCTTCTTGATGTCATCGAGGGACGCGTCCCGACCGACGCCGAGCACCTCGTAGTAGTCCCGCTTTGTCATGCCTCCCCAGACTCACCGTATCGAACGCCGACGAACGGAACACCCTCACGAGCCGCCGGAGCCGAATTCCTTTCCGGCGGACGTATTATACATGCTCTCCGCGATCTTATACACGGCAATCGATAGCCGTTCGCTCGCCCGCTTCATGTCGTCGAGATCGACGTTTGGATCGGCGATGAGCGCCTTGAGCGTCCGGAGCGATTCCTCGATCGTCGCGCGGTCGTCCTCCGGAACGCTGCCGCCGTGGTCGCGCAGCGTCTGCTCGGAGGAGTAGACGAGGACCTCGGCGTCGTTGCGGAGCTTGACGCCGGCGCGTCTGTGCTCGTCTTCGGACGCGTGGTCCTCGGCATCCTTGAGCATGCGGTCGATCTCCTCCTGGCGGAGACCGCTTGAAACCTTGATCTGGATGTTCTGTTCCTTGCCGGTGCCGAGGTCCTTCGCCGAGACGTGCACGATGCCGTTCGCGTCGATGTCGAACGAGACCTCGATCTGCGGAACGCCCCGCGGCGCGGCGGGGATGCCGACGAGGTCGAATCGCGCGAGCGTGCGGTTGTCCTTCGCCATCTCCCGCTCGCCCTGCACCACGTGGATGCTCACGGCGGGCTGGTTGTCCGTCGCGGTCGAGAATATCTGGCTCTTCCGGCAGGGGATCGCCGTGTTGCGCTCGATGAGCTTCGTCATGAGCCCGCCGAGGGTTTCGATGCCGAGCGAGAGCGGCGTGACGTCGAGGAGCAGGAGCTCGTCGACGTCGCCTGAGAGAACGCCCGCCTGGATCGCGGCCCCCATCGCGACGACCTCGTCCGGATTGACCCCTTTGTGCGGCTCCCTCTTGAAGAAGTCCTTCACGACCTTCCGCACGAGCGGTGTGCGCGTCGAGCCGCCGACGAGGATGACCTCGTCGATGTCGCCCACGGAGAGCCCCGCGTCGCGGAGCGCCTGCTCGCACGGCTCGAGGGTGCGCTGCACGAGCGAATGAACGAGCTTCTCCATCGTCGCGCGGGTCAGCACCATATCGAGATGCTTCGGGCCGTCCTTGTCGGCGTGTATGAACGGAAGATTGATGTTCGTTTCGTGGACGGTCGAGAGCTCGCATTTTGCTTTCTCCGCCGCCTCGCGGATCCGCTGCATCGCCATTCGGTCGTTCGCGAGGTCGACGCCGGTCGTCATCTTGAAATCGCCGACGATCCAGTCCTGAATGGCGCGATCGAAATCGTCGCCGCCGAGCAGGGTGTCGCCGCTCGTCGATTTGACCTGAAACACGCCGTCGGAGAGCTCGAGGATCGAAATGTCGAAGGTGCCGCCGCCGAGATCGTACACGGCCACCTTGCCGGATTTCTTCTTGTCGAGACCGTAGGCGAGAGCCGCGGCCGTCGGTTCGTTCACGATGCGCAGGACCTCGAGCCCGGCGATCCGGCCGGCGTCCTTCGTTGCCTGACGCTGAGCGTCGTTGAAGTACGCGGGAACGGTGATGACCGCCTGCGAAACCTCCTCGCCGAGGTGCTCCTGCGCGGAATGCTTGAGCGCCCGCAGGATCATGGCCGAGATCTCGGGAGGCTGGTAGCCGCGGTCCTTGAGCTGAACGAGGATCTCGTCCCCCTTGCCCTTGCTCACCGAGTACGAAACGCGCTTGATCTCCTCGCCCGCTTCCGAAAAACGGCGTCCCATGAAGCGCTTGATCGAGTAGACCGTGTTGTCGGGATTCGTGATGGACTGGCGCTTGGCGAGCTGGCCGACGAGCCTCTCGTTGTTCTTCGCGATCGCGACGACGGAGGGGGTCGTTCGTCCCCCTTCCGGATTCGGGATGATGACCGGTTCGCCGCCTTCGATCACGGCGACGCACGAGTACGTCGTTCCGAGATCGATGCCGATGACTTTAGCCATTGTGAGGACCCCTTTAGATTGAGATATACCCCGAAAGCCCTTACGATTTCTTCGCGATCATCACCCGCGCGGGCCGCAGCACCTCGTCGTGGAGCAGATACCCTTTCTGCACGACCTCGGCGACGCGGCCTTCCTCGACATCCGCGCTCTCCATCTCGCCGACCGCCTCGTGGTACTGAGGATCGAACTTCGCTCCCATCGCCTCCATCTCCCTCACGCCCGCTTTCTTGAGGATATCCAAGAGTCCGGCGTGAATGAGCTTCAACCCTTCCTGAAGCGCTTCTTCCGTGGCGCCGAGAGCGGCGAACGCACGGTCGAAGTTGTCGATCCCCCCGAGGATCTCCCTGATGAGATCGGCGTTCGCACGTTTTTGATGCAATTCCCATTCCCTCTGCGTGCGCCTGCGGTAGTTCTCGAATTCTGCGGCGAGCCGAAGCAGCCTATCTTCTTTAATTTTAAGCTGTTGCGTCGCGTCTTTCGCCTCTTTGTCGAGGGCCATGAGCTGCGCGTTCTTTTTGTGAAGGTGCTCAAGCAACTCTTTGCGGCTTTGGCGCTTCGTGCGCTTTTGCATGTAGTCTTCGCCGGCCGCCGCGCCGCCGCCGCTCTCTTCGGCGGCGGAACCGCCCGCCGTTTCGATCGCCGGCTCGTCCGGACGATTCATGCCGGTCTCGCTTTCCTTCTCCGGGGCGACGTCGTTCTTTTCCTGCTCCACGAAACCATCCTCCTCGATGGTGGGCCGCTATTCGCCGATCTGGATATGCGCGAGCTCCTCGGCGGTCGTTCCGAGAAGCGAGAGAACCAGCCGGTAGGACATCCGCATGGGACCGAGCACCCCGAGGATCCCTTCGCAATCGGCGGTGCGAAACCGTCTCGTGACGATCGCGAAATCCTCGAGCTCGCGCATGCGGTTCTCCCGCCCGATGGTCACCGAAACGTCCGACTCGAACCGGTTCTTGAGGACGCCGAGCATGATATTCCGCTCGCCCATGAGCCGGACGAGGTTCTGGAGGATCCTCGGATTGCTGAGCTCGAGACTGTCCCCGCGGCGCTCGATGCCGCGGTACGAATACTCGAGATCGTAGGGCGAATCGAAAAGGAACGCCGCCTCGCGGGAGACGGTCGAGGCGATCTCTCTCTCGATGCCGGCGCTCTCCCGCAGAAAGCTCTCGAGACGCTCCGGGGCCTGCTCGAGCTCGTGCCCGGCGATCCGCTCGTTGATCATCCTCCCCGCGCTCTCGACGACGTAGGGCGGATACTCCCTCTCGAACCGCACGTACACCTTCCGCGCGTCCCCGGGGGCAAGCGTGAGGATCACGATCCCGGCGCGGCCCTCGAGCAGAACGATCTCGAAGCGCTCGACGACGCGATGAGCCTGAACGACGCCCATCGTTATCCCCATGTAGTCGGTGACGTCGCTCAACAGCATCGAAGTGGCGGCCATGAGCTCGCGAACGTCCCGCCAGTCTTGGCCGATCTTGGTGCGGATCCGTTCGGCGAGCGCGCGGCTCGGCGGACCGAGCGCCCGGATGCCGTCGACGTAGAGGCGGTAGCCGCTGTCGCTCGGCACCCTCCCCGCCGACACGTGCGGCTTGTAGAGGTAACCGAGCGCCTCGAGCCGGTGGAGGATCTTGCGGATGTTCGCCGTGCTCTCCTCCAGCCCGAAATGGGATTTGATCATCCGGCTGCTCACCGGCTCGCCGGTCTCGACGAAGATGTCGATGACGTAGCGCAAGATCCTTATTTCATCGGCAGATATGACGTTTGTCCCGCTCATGAAATAGCACTCTCCATGCCCGACTGCTACACTTCAATAGAATGTACGGGGTCGGCGCTTGATTGTCAAGAAAGAGGTCGAGAGATCGGCGCGGAGTCGGCTTCCCTCAGCGGATAATGTCGCCGATGCGCGAGAATCTGATCCAGTGCTTCTTGTAATCGAGGGAGAAGTAGATGAAGAGCGCCTTGCCGCGCAGGAACTTTCGATTCACGGGTCCCCACCAGCGGCTGTCGTAGCTGTTGTCGCGGTTGTCTCCGAAGACGAGTATGTGATCCTTCGGCACCGTGTACGGCCCGAACGGGTTGCGCGGAACGTCGCCGTAGATGTACTTGACGTACTCCTCTTTCTTTTCGACGCCGTCCACGAAGAGCCGTTCCCCTCGAAGCTCCACCGTCTGGCCTTCGACCGCGATGCAGCGTTTGATGTAATCCGTCTTGCCGTCGCCGGGCCATTTGAAGATTACGATGTCGCCCGCTTTCGGATCGCGCACGGCCGGGAAATAGAAGTCCACGAACGGCATCTTCGCCCCGTAGAGGAACTTGTTCGCGAAGAGGAAATCCCCTTTGAGGAGCGTATCCTCCATCGATTCGGAGGGGATGTGGTAGCTCTGCACGATGAGAGCGCGCACGACGAGGGCGAGAATGACGGCCGTGCCGATTATCTCGACGTATTCGCGGAGCTTCGATTTCTTCTGTGCGGCCTTTTCACCGGACGCCATCGGATCCTCCCGTGCGGTCGATCGTTACTGTATGGTACGCGGCGGCGAATCGAAATGTTCCCGTCATAGTAACAGCTTCGCGCGCGGCGCGCAAACGCCGATTTCGAGACGGCGGCGCCGCGCTCACCAGCGAAGCACGAGCTCGAGGCCCGCGCCGTCCCGCGAAGAGCGCGGCGCGATCTCGAAGCGCATGTCGTCGAGATGCGCGTCGACGAAGGCGTCGATCACGATCACGAGGATCGCGGCGGAGGACCACCAGATCCAGTCGACCGAGCGCTCCCAATACTCCGTCACCCATGCGTCGTGAAACCGCCAGTCGCTCGAATCGACCGGATAGCGGTCGCGTATCCGCTTTTCACGGCTCCAGAGACGCCGGTTCTGATAGATCATGAGCGTGTAGAACGTTTCGGCCCCCATGGCGATCGCGGCCTTGACCGGTTTTTCGTTGTACATCTGCCCGAGTCCCGGGAACGCGAGCGCGCAGAGCATGGCGACGCGGCCGCTTCGCCGCTGGCGGTACTCCTTGCCGGCGAGCCCCGCCGTCTCGGCGCCGAGAATCGATTTGAGCTCGTCCATCGTCCACACGCCGCCCTCCGGCGGGACGAAGGCGCTGTCCGGCCTCGCGACGCG
>JAGUZZ010000058.1:0-3241 GCA_020060525.1 bacterium
GAGAAGCGCATGGCGATGCTCGAGGGCGGCGAGGCGGGGCTCGCGACCTCGTCGGGGATGGCCGCGATATTCATGGTGCTGCATCACCTCGTCGAGTCCGGCCAGGAGATCGTTTCGTCGATCCGCGTCTACGGCGGCACGCAGCAGCTCTTCGCCGTGTCGTGCCCGCGCATGGGGATCACGGTGAAATGGGTCGAGCAGCCCGACAAGATCGAGGAATGGGAGAAGCTCATCACGCCGAAGACGAAGCTCCTCCACGTCGAGAGCCCGAGCAACCCGAACCTCTTCGTCGCGGACATCCCGCCGCTCGCGAAGCTCGCCAAAAAGCACGGCATCCCGCTCATGGTCGACAACACGATCTGCAGCCCCGCGCTCATGCGGCCGCTCGAGATGGGGGCCGACATCGTCATCCACTCGGCGACGAAATACATCAGCGGCAACGGCACGAGCCTCAACGGCGTCATCGTCGGCAAGAAGGAGTTCGTGGATCACGTCCGGCACGTGGGGTTCCGCAACATCGGGCCGACGGCCGCCCCCTTCAACAGCTGGCTCTGCCTCCTCGGGCTCGAGAGCCTCTCTCTCCGCATGAGGAAGCACTCCGACAACGCCATGGCGGTCGCGAAGTTCCTCGAGAAGCATCCGAAGGTCGAGTCGGTGCTCTACCCCGGACTTCCGAGCCATCCGCAGCACGAGGTCGCCAAGCGCAACATGAGCGGTTTCAGCTCGCTCATGGGGATCCGGGTGAAGGGCGGTCTCGAGGCGACGCGCCGCGTGATCGACAACCTCAAGATCGCCGTCCACACGACGCACCTCGGTTCGTCGCAGACCGTGGCCATCCAGCCCGCCGCGACGACGCACTGGCAGCTCGGCCCCGAGGAGCGGGCGAAGGCGGGAGTGCCCGACAATCTGATCCGCTACTCGGCGGGCATCGAGGACGCGCAGGATCTCATCGAGGATCTGGACGGCGCCTTGAAGAAGGCATAGGGCGGTTCGAACCGGCGCCCGCCGCCGCGGCCGGGACGCGAACCCGGCGTCCCCGCGGGACAGGCGGGCCGCACAGGGAGGATGCGATGTACAGGCTGGCACTCATCGGATTCGGAGTCGTCGGGCAGGGGCTCGCGGAGATTCTGCTCAAGCACCGGGAGCGCCTCGCGAGGGAGCACGGCTTCGAGTGTTCGGTCGTCGCCGTGAGCGACGTCAACAAAGGCTCCGCGTACGATCCGAAGGGGCTCGATCTCGCGCGGCTCCTCTCGCTCGCGAAGGACAACCGGATATCGAGCTATCCCGGCGCGGCGACCGGCTGGAACGCGATCGACACGATCAGGAAGTCGAACGCCGACGTCGTCGTCGAGGCCTCCTACACGAACATCAAGACGGGCGAGCCCGCGTACTCGCACTTCAAGGCGGCGCTCGAATCGGGCAAGCACCTCGTCACGACGAACAAGGGCCCGACGGCGCTCTTCATGAAGGAGCTCGTCGCGCTCGCCCGGTCGAAGGGCGTTCATTTCCGCTACGAGGGGAGCGTCATGAGCGGGACGCCGGTCCTGAACCTCGTCGAGTACTGCCTCGCCGGCAACGAGGTGAAGGAGATCCGCGGGATACTCAACGGCACGACGAACTTCATCCTCTCCAACATGGAGACGGGGAAGAGCTACGCCGAGGCGCTCAAGGAAGCGCAGGATCTCGGGTTCGCGGAGGCCGTGCCCGACGCCGACGTCGAAGGGTACGACGCGATGGCGAAGGTCGTCATCCTCGCCAAGGCGGTCATGGGCGCCGACGTCGCCGTCGCCGACGTCGACCGCACGGGGATCACGAAGATCACGGTCGAGGACGTCGCCGCGGCGAAAGCGGAGGGCAAGCGCTGGAAGCTCATCGGCCGCGTCGTCCGCGACGGGGCCTCGGTGCGCGCTTCGGTGCGGCCCGAGAAGCTCCCGCTCGCCGACCCGCTCGCCGGGGTCATGGGCGCGACGAACGCCGCCACCTTCCGCACCGATCTCATGGGCAACGTCACGATCGTCGGCGCGGGCGCCGGCAAGATCGAGACCGGGTACTCCGTGCTCGCGGATCTGCTCCTCATCCACCGGTTCGCCGGCGGGAAGCGGGCCGCCGCGGCCGCGAAAAAGCCGGGCGCCGCGAAGAAGCCCGCGAAGCGCGCCGCGGCGAAGACCGCTGCGAAGAAGGCGCCGAAAAAGGCCGCTCGGAAGGCCGCGAAGAAGGCTCCGAAGAAGGCCGTGAAAAAGGCCGCTAAGCGTGCCCCGAAAAAAGCGAAACGAATGAAGAAACCGGCCCGCAGGCGCTAGCGCCGGGCACGAACCGCGAACAAAGGCAGGATCCCGTATGAAGATGTTCATCGGCGGAAAGTGGATCGACAAAAAAGAGACGATCGAGGTGCGGGACCCGTACGACGACTCTCTCGTCGACACCGTGCCGAGCGGCGCGGCGGAGGACGTGAAGGCGGCGATCGACGCGGCCGTGAAAGGCTACGAAACGAACCGCGATCTCCCCGTGCACGAGCGCATCCGGATCCTCAACGCGGCCGCTTCCTACGTCGAGTCGCGGCAGGAGGAGTACGCGCGGGTCATCGCCCGCGAGGGATCGAAGACGATCCGCGAAGCTCGCAAGGAGGCCTCCCGCTGCGTCGACACGATCCGCATCTCGGCCGAGGAGGCGCGGCGCATCTCGGGGGAGACGATTCCGTTCGATTCGCGGCCCGGCTCCGAGAACCGCGTCGGATACTACTTCCGCTTCCCGATCGGCGTCGTCGCGGCAATCACGCCCTTCAACGATCCGCTGAACCTCGTCGCCCACAAGGTCGGTCCGGCCGTCGCCGCGGGGAACGCGGTCGTCGTGAAGCCCGCGACGGTGACGCCGCTCTCGGCCCTCATGCTCGCGAAGGCCTTCGACGAGGCGGGGCTCCCGCCCGGCGTTCTCAACGTCGTGACGGGCCACGCGGCGAGAACCGGCGACGCGCTCGTCACCGACCCGCGCGTCCGCATGGTGAGCTTCACGGGCGGCGCCGAAGCGGGGGAGGCGATCGTGAAGAAGGCGGGGCTCAAGAAGATCGGCATGGAGCTCGGCTCGAACACCCCCGTTATCGTGCTCGAGGACTGCGACCTCAAGCGCGCCGTGGACGACTGCGTTTCGGGCGCCTTCTGGGCGGCCGGGCAGAACTGCATCGGCGTTCAGCGCATCTACGTCGAGCAGTCGATCTACAAGCGCTTCGAGACCCTGTTCGTCTCGC
>JAGUZZ010000263.1:0-3661 GCA_020060525.1 bacterium
GGTATCGCCAGCGGTGGCCGGCCGCTCGACGGCGACCGTCGGCCCGCCGCTCCGCGGAACGGTCTCCCGCACCGTGCGGTTCACGACGAGCAGCCAGACGACGAAGGCCGCCAGGATCACCGCTCCCGACGCGAGAACGACGCGGAGCACGCTGACTCGCCGCGCGCCCTTCGCCTCGGGCGTTTCGACGGCTTGCTCCTCCGTTTTTTTGAGAAGGGGCGCGACGAGGATCTCCTCCTCCGGGCTCCCGGGCTCCGGCTCTATGCGCGGAATATCCCGCGCCGCCGCCGCGGCGGGACGCGCCGGGACGGCCGCGGGGGCTTCCTCGCCGCCGCCGCAGAAGCACACGAGCTCCGTCGCCGGCGCGCGCTCGGCGCCGAGGGAGGCGAGGTGCTTCTCGAGCTCGCCCTCGGCGAGGCTCTCGATGCGGCAGGCCGCCAGCACGCCGTCGACGAACGGCACGAGCGGGTTCACCCGCCCGTCCTCCGTGTGGAGCGTCGAACAGTACACGACGACGTCGTGCTTCGAGCGGAGGTAGTCCCTGATCTTGTCGAATTCCTTGAGCGCGAACGGGATCGTCCGCGAAACGGGGAACGATCCGGGGCCGGCGACGGTCATGCCGTCGATGCCGACCGGCCGCGCGACCGATTTGAGCGAGCTCCCGTACAGGAGAAGATCGAGGAACCCGTGATCCTCGAGGTTCTCGACGAGGCCGCTGAGGCCGGGATGGAGAAAATCGCAGTCGACGATGAGAACGCTCTTCCCGTTTTTGGCGAGCAGGTGGCCGATTTCGAGAACGGCGAAATCGCGCTCGAGCGTCGCGCCGCCGATCGAGAGCGCGAGAAGCGACGAGCCGCCCGTCTCGCGGACGCGCGCGTCGATCCTCGCTCCGAGCCCCGCGAAATGATCGATCTCGCTCGCCGACGAGAAATCCCCCGCTTCCATGAAGGAACGGATCCGGTCCTCGTCGAGGCGGATCGTATAGCCGCCGTCGACGGAGTTGCAGAAGCCCTTCTTCGCTGCTTCATGCCCTTCAGCCACTGCGAATCACTCCCTCCGGCACAGAGCGCCGAACGCTTCCACGAGCCGCTCGACGAGCGCGTCCTCCTCGCCGGGGAGGACGGTCCGCGGATCGATCATGATCGATTGTTCCTTGACGCGAACGAGCACCGCGGGCGATCCCGCGCGCAGCCGCGCCGCCGTCTTCTCGGCCCGGCTCCCAAGCAGAGTAATCTGTACGACGACCGACCGCAAGGGGTTACTGGGAAAGCTGCCGCCTCCGATCGACGACTCGGTCTCCTCGATCGTCACCTCGAGCCCCGCGGGGCACCGTTCCCCGACGCGGGAGGCGATCGCGCCCGCGCGCGAGCGCACGGCCTCGAGATCGGTCGTGATCATGCGAAGCGCCGGCACCTCGTCGAACCGGCCGGTCCAGTAATCGAGCAGCACGCTCTCGAGCGCGGCGAGCGTCAGCTTGTCGAGCCTCAGCGCCCGCGAGAGATGGTTCTCGCGCATGCGGGCGACGAGATCGGCCCTGCCGACGATCGCCCCGCCCTGCGGGCCGCCGAGGACCTTGTCCATGCTGAAGCTCATAAGATCCACGCCGCTCGCCATGACGTCGTGGAGGCTTTCCTCGCCCTCGATCCCCTTCGCGGCGAGCGGGTAGAGGACGCCGCTCCCCTGATCGTACATGACCGGCACCCCGCGCCTGCGCCCGATCTCGACCAGCTCGCGGACGGGCACCTCGTTCGTGTATCCGACGATCCGGTAGTTGCTCGTATGCACCTTGAGGAGCAGGGTCGCTCCGTCCTTTATCGCCTTCTCGTAGTCCTTGCGGTGCGTGCGGTTCGTCGTCCCGATCTCGATCACGCGCCCGGCCGCGTGGGCGAGTATCTCGGGAAGCCGGAACGATCCGCCGATCTCGACGAGCTCGCCGCGCGAGACCGCCACCGCGCCGTCGCCGGCGAGCGTCTCGACGGCGAGCAGCATCGCGGCGGCGTTGTTGTTCACGACGTGCGCGTCCTCCGCGTCGGCGAGGAGCGCGAGAAGCCTCGAGACGCGCCGCTCGCGCTCGGTCCGCGCGCCGCTCTCGAGATCGATCTCGAGATCGATGTAGCCGGCCGCCGCCTGCTCGATCGCGCGCCGCGCCCCCTCGCCGAGAGGCGCGCGTCCGATGTTGGTATGGAGGATGACGCCCGTCGCGTTTATGACGCGGCGCTGCGCCCCGCGCTCGATCTCCTCGAACCTGCGCACGGCCTCGTCCGTGACGGAGGCCCGGACGTTGTCGTCGGAGCTCGCGGCCATCTCGCCCTTCGCGAGCCGCTCGCGGAACGCCTCCACGGTCTCGCGCACGATGCGCGTGATCCCCTTGCGAGAGAGTAGACCGATCCTTCCCGCTACCCGCGGATCCTCGAGGATGCGCTCAACCGACGGCAATTTTTTAAGATGCGCGTTCGCGCCCATTTCGACCTCGCTCGCCGTTGTGACGAAAGCTGCCAACTTCTACCATATATGGTAGATAGCGTCAACACATTTCACCATATATAGAGCCGCGGGCGGGAAAGGCGCCCGTCCTCTCATTTGCTCCTTGAAGGACCCCCGCCCTATGGTGAAGAATGGACGCGGAACGGCCCGATCCCTGCAAAGGAGTGATCGATGAACCGATCGAGCACCCTCATACTCGCCTCGCTCGCCGCGTGCGCGGCGCTCGCCGGATGCGCGCCCCGGGAGGCGCCGCCCGTCGACCGCATCTACGTCGATCTCCAGGAGAGACCGGAGGACTTCGCCGCGGGCGTGCTCGCCGGAAAACGCATCGTGATAGATCCCGGCCACGGCGGCGCCTTCGCCGGCGTGCTCGGAGCGGACAGCCTGCGCGAGGCCGACGCGAACCTCGGAGTCGCGCTCTATCTCTGGGGGCTCTGCGCCGACGCCGGCGCAGACGTGCGCCTCACGCGCACAGCCGACCGCGACCGCCTCCCCGAAGGCTCGACGGAGGCGGGGGACGATCTGCGCTCGCGCGCCGCCGCGGCGAACGAGTTCGCGCCAGACGTCTTCCTCTCGATACACCACAACTCGAACATCGCGCTCGACCGCTCCCGCAACTCGATCGAGGTGTACTACCGCGCGAGCGATCCGGGGCCTTCCCTCGAGCTCGCTCAGGCGCTTCAGATCCATCTCTCGCGGAACCTCGGCATCGCGACGGCCGAGGTGAAACCGGGCACGTACCTCGTTCTCCGATCCTCCTCGGCTCACGCGGCCGTTCTCGGCGAGGCGAGCTACCTTTCGCATCCCCTCGTGGAGAACCGCCTGCGGCTCGCGGAGAAGCAGCGGCTCGAGGCGCAGGCGTACTTTCTCGGACTCGTCGATTATTTCTCGCGAGGCGTTCCCTCGGTCGAACGCCTCGCGCCGGCGGCGGACACCGTCCTCTCGAGCGTCGAGATCGCGTTCGCCGTGCGCGCGCGCGACGGCGTGCCGGTCGATCCGTCGTCGGCGCGCGTCGCGATCGGCGGCACGAGCTTCGTTCCGGTCTTCGATCCGGATTCGTCGGTCATCAGGCTCCCGATGGCGCGGGAGCTCCCGAACGGACTGTATACCGTCCAAGCGTCCGTCCGGAGCGCGCGCGGCGCCACGGCGCGCAGCGCGCCGTTCGTCGTGCTCCTCG